>JBFYTD010000461.1:0-3076 GCA_041300885.1 Anaerolineae bacterium
CGGCAGCAAGGTCTACCTGGATCTGTTTGTCAAGGTGTGGGAGCAGTGGCGCAAGAAAGACAGCCGGCTGCGCGACCTGGGCTACGCCCTGCCCCACGAGCAGCGCCCCCCAGGCAGCAAACGCCGCCGCTAAGCGCCCTCCGACCATTCACCATTCTCCCCCCTCCCCATGCCCAAGGAACTCCCCCATGCGTGATACCATCCGAGGCGCGGCCCTGGTCTATGGCCTGCTGGTTGCCGTGTTCAGCCTGCTGGCCGCGCTGCTGCTGGCCATCCTGGCTGTGGTTGGCGACGGCGCGCTGCGGCTGGCGCCCTTGACCATACTGGTCTCAGTGGTCGCTCTGGGTGTGGGATTGGGCCTGCCGCTGGCTGCGGCCGCCTGGCGTTCCTTGCAGCGGCGCCCCAGCCCTGCGCTGCGCCTGCCGCCTGCCTGGTGGCTAGCCCTGATCTTCCTCGGTCTGCTGGCGTTGGGCCAGCTCCTTGTGGGCGCCCCGGTCAACGTGGTATTCCTGCCGCCATTGCACGTGGCCGCATCCCTGCTGCCCCCGCTGCTGATCGTCGCTGCCATCACGCCGGCCATGCAGCGCGCCGGCGCCGGCCTCACCCGCCGTAACCTGGTGGTCCAGTTTGCCTACGGCGGCCTGGTCGCCACCTTTCTGGCCATCCTCTTGGAGATGGCTGCCCTCCTGGGCATCTTCTTCTGGGTCTTTGTTGGCCTGGGCCTGCTGCCGGAGAGCGCGGCAGGTCTCGTGCGAATGACGGCCATGCTGCAGACCGGCGCCGCCAGCCCGGACCCGCTGCAGATGCTGCGCTCGCTGCTGTCTCCCGGTGTGGCGCTGGGGCTGGGCCTGCTGGTGGCCGTGATCGTGCCGCTGCTGGAGGAGACGATCAAGTCGCTGGGCGCAGGGATCAACGGCGTGGTGCAGGGCCGGCTGACGCGCGCCCATGCCTTCACCTTCGGCGTGATCGCGGGCGTTGGCTTCAGCTTCGCCGAGGCGCTGTTCTACGCAGCCCAGCTACTGCCGCACGGCTGGGCCGGCGGCGTGGTCCTGCGCGGTTTGACGGCTGTCATCCACGGCGCGTCCACCGGACTGTTTGCGCTGGGTTGGTACGAGGTGATGGCCCGGCGGCCGGCCCGCTTCTGGCTCTACGCAGCCGGCGGCGTTGGCATCCATGGCCTGTGGAACGCACTGAGCGGACTGGTGGCGCTGGCTGGCCTGGCTGGGCCGGATGGCAGCGTGGCGATGCAGACGGTCAGCGGCGCAGCCGTCGTCGTCGTCGTTGGGTTGCTGGCGCTCACGTGGCTGGCGGCGCTGGGTGTGCTGATCTATCAAACCCGCCGCCTCAGCGCCGAGTTGCAACGTTCCAGGGAGGGTGTCCTTGAAATCCCAGGATAGCCTGTCCGTAGCGACGTCCCGGCTGGCCGGGGCGGGAAGCGAGGCCGCGCCGTCCGCCGGCGACGAGACCGGCGGAACCAACCTGGTCAACCTGAGCGCGGCCTGGTTCGGGCAGGCTTACCTGTGGAACGGCCTGCACGCCATTCTACTGCCGCTGATCTTGGTCGGCCTGGCGCCCACGGCGCTCAAGGCCACCTACCTGGGCGCGCTGACTTTCTTCGGGCTGGTGCTGGCCATGCTGACCCAGCCCATCGCCGGCGCGATCAGCGATCGCAGCGGCTGGCTGGGCCGCTATGGGCGGCGGCGCCCCTGGATGGCGCTAGGCACGATCATCGACCTGGGCCTGCTGGCGCTGCTGGCCATCTCGCGCGATTTCCTGCTGGTGGCCCTGCTCTACGCTGCGTTGCAGATCGCCTCCAGCTTCTCGGAAGCTGCGCTGCAAGGACTGATGCCCGACCGCGTGGCCCCGTCCCAGCGCGGCCGGGCGTCCGGCTACAAGAACGCCGCTCAGATCGCCGGCTTCGTGGCCGGCGTGGGCCTGGGCGGCTTCTTCGCCAGCCGCGGCCAGATCGGGCTGGCGCTGGCAGCCACCGGCGTCGCACTGGGCTCCAGCGTGTTGTGGACCCTGCTGGGCGTGCGTGAACAGCCCGTGGCGCGCGCGAAGCGCAAGGGCGCCAGCACAGCCAGCGCGCTGCGCCGCAGCTTTCGCATCGACCGCCATGTAGCTCCCGGCTATGGCCGCCTGCTGGGCGGCCGGGCGCTGCTGATGGCGGGCTACTTTGCCCTGCAGGGCTTCGCCCAATATTTCATCGCCGATAAGCTGGGGCTGCCCAACCCGGCCGGCGTCACGGCGCTGCTGATGGCTGTCATGGGCGCGGCGATCTTCCTGCTGGCTGTGCCCACCGGCGTGCTGGCCGACCGCATGGGCCGGCGGCCGCTGAACGTCTTCGCAGCCCTGTTGGGCGCGGGCGCGACGGCCGCGCTGCTCTTCGTAGCTAACGTCTGGCAGTTGGTGATCGCCGGCGGGCTGGTGGGGGCGTCGGCCGGGATTTTCATGAGCGTCAACTGGGCCTGGGCGGCCGACCTGGCGCCGCCGCAGGAGGCTGGGCGCTACCTGGGCCTGAGCAACCTGGCCACGGCCGGCGCCAGCGCGTTCAGCCGGCTGGTGGCTGGCCCGATCATCGACGGCGGCAACGCGCTGCAGGCCGGCATCGGCTACGATCTGCTATTCTTCGTGTTGGCGCTGGCCATGGCGGCCGGCGCGTTGATCCTGGCCAGCGTGCCAGAAACGCGGCCCGTCTCGTCCCGTCCGGTGGTTGAACCGGTCCCCCGCGAGCGGCAAGAGTGATTCAAGTGCAGTTCGGAGGTATCGTATGAAGCTATTGACTTTGTTCCGCCACGGCAAATCTGAATGGGAAACCGGCGCCGAAGAAGACTTCGAGCGGCCGCTGAAGGATCGCGGCCGCAAGGACACGCCCATGATGGGCAAATTCCTGGCTTCCATCGGCGCAACGCCTGACCTGCTGATCAGCTCACCGGCGGTGCGGGCGCGCCAGACGGCCGAGCTGTTGGCGCCGGCCGCCGGCTTTATGGGTGAAATCCGCTGGGAAGAGTCGATCTACGCCGCCAGCGCGGGCGAGCTGATGTCCTTGCTGCGCCACCTGCCCGACGAGGCCAAC
>JBFYTD010000052.1:0-8710 GCA_041300885.1 Anaerolineae bacterium
CGGTGGGGTCGATGGGAGCTGGGATGCGGAAGGTGTCGACCACCTGGCCCAGCGAGCGCCAATCGTAGCCGCCGGTCGTCCAGCGATCCTCGGCGATCTGGGTGGGGGTTTCGACGCGCAAGGCTACGGTGCGACCTGCGGCCTGCATGCGTTCGGCCAGCGTGGTGACAAACTGGGTGAACTGAGCACTCAACGTCGGGTCCAGCCCTCGGTAGTCGATCTCGACGCCGGGCAGGTTGTTGCCTACCACCAGCGCCTCGATCGCGTTGAGCTGGTTCTCCATAATTCCTTCGCTGATCAACAGGTTGTCCAGCAGGTCGGTGCGCACGACGCCGTCGTCGCCCCAGTTGCGCAGCACAGGCACAACGCCGTAGGAGCCGCCCGCGCTGGCCACCGCGGCCACGTCGCCCTCCAGCGAGCCGTCCCCGGCCAGCGTGAAGCCGAAGGGGTTAGCTTCGGTCAGGGCATCGCGGCCCGCGTCGGGCAACTGCTGGCCAGCCGGTACCACGACGGAAGCCGTCGGTGGGTTGGCGTTGGTCTGCATGACCATGAAGGCGTTGGGCACGAGATGCAGGGAGGCCGAGTCAAGCTCGGAAACGATCAGCTCACGCCCGCTGGCCGCGTCCATGATCTCATGGTTGGGCAGGAAGCGCCACTCGCTGCCTGTCCACTCGTACAGATCCAGCGTCTCGTAGGGCAGGCTGTCGTTGGGGATCTCCATCGTGATGATGGACGCAGTGGGCTCTCCACCGGAGGTTTCCACTGCGTATAGGGGGCTGCGTGGGATCAACGGCAGGCCAGCCAGCGCGTTGGCCGCGGCCACTACTTCCTCGCCCCCTTCTCCGTTGTTGAAGGCATCGCGCGGCGTGCTGGAGATCTGAGCTCTGAAGCTGTCGGGCACGCCGTAGGCCGGAAACGCCACCTTGGTGCCGTCGGGGTCGGTAACATTGCTATCAGTGGCTGCCGGTATCGTCTGCATACCGCGCGTGGCAAGTTTCTGCGGTAGCGCAATCGGCGGCAGCAGCAGGGCTGCGATGATCAGGATGACCAGCGCCCCCCCTAAGATCAGGTTGGTTGAACGGGTCTGTTTCATTGGAGCGGATGCGGTGCTCATACGGTCTTCGTCTCTCCTTTTTGCCTGGTGCGCGTCACAACCACACGGATGGCGCGGCTGGCGACAACTTTGCTGTCGTTCAGCGCCCAGGCATGGGGGTCTAAGGTGCGGCCGCTGACCCAATCTGGTCAACGGTCAGGGTTCAATTGTCTCCAGGGAGATAATTGCGGGGAAGGCGATAAGGAGTTCACCTGATTGCCGCAGACTGTCAGCATGGATAATAATGGCTGACACACAAGCTTGCCATGTTTCATTGAGATATGTGATGGACCATGAAGTGGCCGGCGCTGCGCAGGCGATATGTATCCAGGAAATTGTTGTTTTCTCGACATCGAAGCGCCATTCTAGCACACCCGATGGGATTCGCCAAAGCCAGCGATGCCTTGTGCAAGACGGCGCTTAGCGGTTTGCCCAGCGCTCGATGCCCGTCATAATCAGCCAGAGCAGCGCCAGCAGGCCGACGCCAAAGAGCAGGCAGGCCAGGCCGGTGGCGAACGCGCCTGCGCCGTAGATCAGGAAGATCAAGCCGCCGCCCACCACCAGCAAGACGGCAATCACGGCCAGGAACAGGGCGCGGTCGTCGCGGCGGCGCTGACCGCGGGTGTCCGTAGGCTGGCGAGCGGGTGGCGTTGGCTGATTGTTGGGTAATTCGGACATTGTCCGCATTGTACTCAGCCTATGCAGGTTAGACAAGCCTTGACGCCGGTGGTATACTGCGGCAGATTTTCACCATGCCAAGCGAGCAAAGATCGCACCTTCATGACAAGCTATGATTTCACATCGTCCAACGCGGCCAACCAGTCGCGGCTGGACCGGCGTCGCAGAGGGCTGGTTGTGCTGCTGACGGCTCTGTTAGCGCTGACCCTGCTGATCGGCCTGGTTGCCATCGGCGGATACTTCTATCTGCGCAGCAACCGTAGCGTGCAGTGGACCTGGCAGGATCCGCTGACCGCCGTCGACTCGGCGCGCGTGCGGGCCGATCTGGCAATCATTGCCCTGCTGGACCAGTCAGGCGGCAGCCTGGTGCAGCAGGCGGTGCAGGCCAACGAGTCAGACACGGCCTACGCCATGTTGGTCCACAACGCCCGCAGCAGCGACGCCGAACGCAGCGGCAGCGCGCAGCTCGTCGGCCGGGCTTTCGAGCAGATACCGGCCCAGGATCTGGCGGCGCTGTCCTATCAGCAGATGCTGGACATTGCCGCGCTGAGTCCGACCATGGCCGATCCGATGCGCGCACAGGTATCGCTGGACGCGGCGCGCGGCTTCGTGCGCAGCGGATTGCCCGACGCAGCCCGGCCGGCCTTGCAGCAGGCCGAGGTGTTGGCCCGCTATAGCCCGCTGTTGGCCCCGGTGCAGCGCCAGGATGTGGCGCGTCAGCTTCAGGCCATCTACAGCGACCTGGACCAGCCTGAACAGGCAGCGGCGTTGGATCAGCTTGTGCGCGAGCCGCGCGGGGTTCCGACCGGCAAGTTTGTGCGCGGCCCCTTCCTACCGCAGTTCACCGGCTCTCTGATCGTGCCTGACGACTTGCAGCGGGCCACCGATGAGCGCAAACGTCAGGTTTTTACCTTCCTACAGGCCTGGGACAGCGGGGATGCGGCCCAGATCGAAGCCGCCCGTTCCAAACTGGCCGGGGCCCTGTTGGCGGAGGACCGACTGCGTCGCGAACTGTTGCCTGCGCGTGACCGGACGGCGCTGGAACTATCCGAAAAGACAGCCGTGGCGCTGGACCACGCACAGTGGCTGGCGCTGAAGTATACGATCGGCAGCGGCGCCCTGGGGTTTCCTGTCGTGCCAGAGTGGGGACAGGCGCTGGACCAGATTGCATCCGACCTGCGCGCCGCCTACGACCAGGTGTTCAGCCTCTACCGCGATCAGGCCGCTTCCTTGCTCAACGTGGACGACGCCCGCGCCGCCCGCGTTGAGATCCTGCGCCAGCAGAACTTGCTGGGACGGCTAGGTCTTTATCCAGGCTATGACGAGGCGGCGCTGGGCAGGGCTCTGGAACAGGCCCAGCGCGATGCCAACGACATACTGCCTCTGCTGGTCGGACTGGAGAATTGGGGCGGTGGGCAGGTTTTTCGGATAGTCGAGACATTTGATTGAGGCGTCATGCGAATACGTTTCTGGTCGG
The DNA here is from genome assembly GCA_041300885.1 of Anaerolineae bacterium. Classification (GTDB taxonomy): domain Bacteria; phylum Chloroflexota; class Anaerolineae; order JAAEKA01; family JAAEKA01; genus JAAEKA01. Next base: position 3,249 of record JBFYTD010000052.1, read on the forward strand.
CCAGCCTGAGGCTGGCGTTGCTGTTAGCTCTGGCTGGCTGTGTTGCGCCAGCCGCACCCCTTGTCGTAACGCCTGTGGCTTCTCTTGCCCCGGTTGTGTTGGGCCTGGGTTATATCCCCAGCGTGCAATTTGCCCCGTATTACGTAGCGCAGGAAAAGGGTTTTTTCGCCGAGCAAGGGCTGGACGTCACCTTCCGGCATGGCTCAGAAACCGACTTCCTGGCACTGGTGGCGATCAACCAGATGCCATTTGTCATTGCCAGCGGCGAGCAGGTAATCCTGGGCCGTTCCCAGGGGCTGCCTGTCACCTACGTGCTGCCCTGGTATTACCAATTCCCGGTGGGCGTGATGTCGCTGGCTGAGCAGGGGCTGGACACGCCGCATTCATTAGAAGGGCAGCGCGTTGGCATCCCTGGCATGTTCGGGGCCAGCCTGGTGGCCTGGAAGGCGCTGGTCTACGCAGGCGGTGTGGACGAGAGCCAGGTCAGGCTGGAGACCATCGGCTTCACTCAGGCCGCCGCGGTCAGCGAAGGGCGCGTCGATGCGGCGCTGGACTACGTGAGCAATGGCCCCGTGCAGTTGCGCCTGGCCGGCCAGAAGGTCAACGTCATCCCCGTGGCTGACTATATTGACCTGCCAGCCAATGGGCTGGTCACCAACGACCAACTCATCGCCGAGAACCCAGATTTGGTGCAGCGCATGGTCAACGCGCTGCTGTCTGCCTATCGCTACACTCTGGACAACCCGGATGAGGCGTTTGCGATCAGCCTGCGGGCCGTGCCGGAGGCGGGTGGCGAAAACGAGGCTGCCAGTCGGGCCATCTTCGACGCCTCGCTGCCGCTTTGGGAAGCTGACGAGGCTGCGTTTGGCCGGTCAGACCCGGCCGTCTGGCAGAAGGCGGCGGCGTTCATGCTGGAGATGGGCCTGATCGACACGGCAGTGGCCACCGAGGGCATCGTCACCAATCGCTTCGCCGACGCAACGCCCTGAGAGGCGTGGCTCGGTCGGACACCGGCCACAGCGAGTATTGTCCGTTGCTGTGGCCGGTCTCTGACCGAGCCACGCCGGCTACTCGAAGCGCCAAGCCGGCAGCGCCTCCATCTCCACCTCGATGCGCGGCCTGCCGCGGTCGGTGCGCTTGACCAGGTGGATGTCCACCACGCGGCGGTCGTCGGTCTCCAGGCCAGCGCAGATGGCGTCCTGGGCGATCTTCAGCCCGCCGTCCAGGTCGCGGCGCAACGGCGTCTCGAAATAGAAGTCGATGAACAGCGCCAGGTAGCCAGCTTGGGCCTGGGCCACGAAGGCCTCGCTGATGGCCCCGCTGTGGCGCAGTTGTTTGATCTGCTGCAAGACCAGCCGTTTGTAGTCGCGCGAAGGCTCGCTCAGCACCCGCCGGCCATCGACGGTGGCATACTGCTGGTTGATGCTGGGCGGCAGCGGCAGATGGAAGTTGACCCGCAGCGTGGACATAACGCAATTATAGCACAAGCGTTCTGGTCAATGCAAACTTCATCGACCCTCCTTTTGCAGTTGAGTTCTCCATTCGTTGTGATACGTCCCATGCCCACCCTGTATCTCGTCGCCACCCCGATCGGCAACCTGGAAGACATCAGCCAGCGGGCGCTGCGCGTGTTGCGCGAGGTGGCGTTGATCGCAGCCGAAGACACGCGCGTCACGCGCCAGTTGCTGAGTCATTACGCCATCTCAACCCCGCTGACCACCTACACCGACGCCTACGAGCGCCAGAAGGCCAGCCGCCAAGGCCGCGTGCTGGATGAGCTGGCGGGCGGACGTGATGTGGCGCTGGTGTCGGACGCGGGCACGCCCGGCCTGTCCGACCCTGGCTACGAGCTGGTGCTGGCTGTGTTGGCTGCCGGGCACGCAGTCCAGGCCATTCCAGGCCCGTCAGCCATCACCAGCGCGCTGGCTGCCTCTGGCCTGCCGGCCGACCGCTTTCTGTTCGTGGGCTTTCTGCCGCGCAAGGCGGGCGAGCGGCGCAGCTTTCTGGCTGAGTTGGCCGAGGAGCCGGGTACCTGGATCGCCTTCGAGACCCCGCATCGGCTGGTGGACGCGCTGGCCGACCTGCAGGCCGTGCTGGGAGATCGTCAGATCGCCGTCGCCCGCGAGTTGACCAAGCGCTTCGAGCAGATCTGGCGCGGGCCGGTGTCTGGGGCGCTGGCGTACTTCACGGCCAACCCGCCGCGCGGCGAGATTACGCTGGTGCTGGAGGGCACAGGGCGGCGGCGCGACGATCAACGTTGGTCGGAGGCGCAGGTGCGTGTAGCCATCGAGCTTGTGGCGACTGAAGGAATGGCTCCATCGGGCATTGCGCGCGTCGTGGCACGGCTGGCCGGCTGGCCGCGCTCCGAGATCTACGACCTGGTTGCGCGCCAAGACCAGGACCTGTGACTCCTGAGACCTTTGCAGCGCCAAAACGTCTGCTTGCCGTAGGCTATTCGGCAGAAATCTTGGTTGACAAATGGCTCCAAAGCGGATATACTGATATTGCCAGTCGGGTTTCTTGCAATTGGCCCGACAGGCCCAGGAGATCGCCTGCTATGCCTGTATTCTGCCTGAGAGCAACCCCAGTTTTCAAGAAAGAGCACCAGGATGCCCGCGCGTTTTGGTGTTCTTTTGTTTTGAAGAACTGTTGACGCCGCCTTGCGGTCCAGAGAACCCCTTTTTGGACCCAACCTTTTCCCCTGGAGGTCTGCATGGACACAGGATTGGTCAGTCGGATCATCAAAGCCAGGCAATATGCCCAAGAGCGTGAGCGCGTTGAGTTCACGCATTTCGAGGCCAAGTTCAAAGGCGAACACAATACCTATCAGGTCAACTACGACCAGAGCCACTGGCACTGCACCTGTGAAGAAGCAGTGCGCACCGGCGTCTGCAGCCACATCATGGCTCTGGAGAAGATTTTGGGCGACTCGGTACTGCCGGCCGCCACAGCGAAGCAGGCTGCGGAGCCCGTGCCTGTTGCTTGATAACTGAGCTTGTGTAGTGAAATCGGCGGCGGGCCACCACGTGCGGCCCGCCGCCTTCTGATTTCCGGCCCTCCCACTGGTCGAGTAGCCGCTATGGCGCATCGAGACCACTTACCAATGTAGCGCATAAATTGGGGGGCGCAGGGGTTTCGGTTATAATACTGTTTGGCTTCCTGCCACTCAAACGTCTTGCTGCGGAGAATAACTGACCAGATTGATGAAAAAACGTTGGCGAACCATTCTGGGGTTTGGGATCAGTGCGATCTTTCTCTACATTGCGCTGCGCGGGCTTGACCTCCAAGAAGTGCGCTATTGGCTTGCCCAGGCCAACTACTATTGGCTGATTCCCTCGGTGGCAGTCTACTTCGTGGCCGTCTGGGGGCGGACATGGCGCTGGCACTACATGCTACGGCCGATCAAGGCAATCAGCCTGCCGCGGCTGTTCCCGATCGTCTGCATTGGCTACATGGGCAACAATATCTTTCCCTTCCGCGCCGGCGAGGTCTTGCGTTCCTACACGCTTAAGCGGTCGGAGGATGTCAGCATGACGGCCAGTCTGGCCACCATCGTCGTCGAGCGAGTCTTCGACGGCCTGGTGATGCTGATGTTTGTTTTCTTTGCCTTACCCTTTGCGCCGATGCCGGCCAATCTGCGGCCCTTTGTGATCGTGCCTAGCCTGGTCTTCCTCATCTTGATGGCGGTTTTCGTCACGCTGGCGACGCAGCCAGACCTGGCGCAGAAGGTCTATCGGGCTACGCTGCGGCGGGTGCTGCCGGCCAGCGTGCGCACACCTACGGATGGCTTTGTGGATCGTTTTTTGGAGGGGCTGCATTTCTTTCGCAGCAGCAGAGATATCCTGATGGTGTTCTTAACCTCAGTGTTCATCTGGCTGGCGGAGACATTCAAGTATTGGTTCGTGATGCAGGCTTTTGTGGAGCAGGGCGGCGGCCTGCCGGTGCCGTTCTACGTGTTGATGCTGATGAACGGTATTGTCAATCTGGCAACCACACTGCCGTCGGCCCCTGGCTATATCGGCACGTTCGACACCCCCGGCATCGAGGTGTTGGCGGCCTATGGCGTCCAACGTAGCATGGCTGTCGGCTACACACTGGTGCTGCACGCGGCGCTCTGGTTCCCCATCACGATCCTGGGTGCCTGGTATTTCCGGCGCGAGCGTCTGTCGTGGTCGGACGTAGAAACCGCCCGCCAGCAGCGGTCGCAGGGTGCTGGCGCGACGTAGGCTATCCGCCGGTTGAGTAGGCGTCCCCTGTGGGGGCCGTATCGAAACCGGTCCCCGGCCCGTCGGTTGAGTAGGCGTCCCCGCAGGGGCCGTATCGAAACCAACCGCTGCTTGACGAGCGATACAGCGATATATAAAACTCGCAACGATAGGTATAAGAAATTCGGAGGCTTTCGAAACTATGAAAAACATCTGTGTCATCGGCACCGGCTACGTGGGTCTGGTTACGGGCACCTGCTTCGCCGATCTGGGCAACAAGGTCGTATGCGTGGACATCAGCGCAGAGAAGATCGCGATGCTCAACGACGGCAAGATGCCGATCTACGAGCCGGGCCTGGAGGAGATAGTGGAGCGCAACGTGCGCGCCGGCCGGCTGAGCTTTTCGACCTTCTACGAGGAGGGGCTGGATGGGGCCGAGTTCGTCTTCATCGCCGTGGGCACGCCCTCTGGCGTAGACGGCGAGGCGGACCTGCGCTACGTGCGCATGGCGGCCGAGACCATCGCCCGCACCATGACCGCGCCGCTGATTATCATCAACAAGAGCACGGTGCCGGTGGGCACGGGCGACTGGGTGGCCGATATCGTCTCCCGCACCCAGCCGCAGCACATCGACTTCGCGGTGGTCTCCAACCCGGAGTTCCTGCGCGAGGGATCGGCGATCAGCGACTTTCTCAACCCCGACCGTGTCGTGCTGGGCTCGTTGGACAAAGATGCGGCCGAGAAAGTAGCGCAACTGCACCTGGCCCTGCGCGCGCCGATCGTCGTGACCGACTTGCGCACGGCTGAGATGATCAAATATGCCTCCAACGCCTTCCTGGCCACCCGCATCTCCTTTATCAACGAGATCGCGGCCATCTGCGAGGAGCTGGGTGCGGATGTCAAGGAAGTGGCCGCGGGCATGGGCTACGACAAGCGTATCGGCCGCTATTTCCTGGACGCAGGGCTGGGCTACGGCGGCTCATGCTTCCCCAAAGACGTGCTGGCGCTGGAACATATGGCATTGGTGCATGGCACGCACCCGTCGCTGCTGCGCGCGGTGATGGACATCAATCGCGACCAGCGGCGCAAGGTGGTGCATCGCCTGCGCCAGGAGTTGGGCCGCTTGCAGGACAAGCGTATCGGCCTGCTGGGGCTGGCCTTCAAACCTAACACCGATGACATGCGCGACGCGCCAGCCGTGGAGATCGGCAACCTGCTGCGCAGCGAGGGCGCGCAGCTCAAGGGCTACGATCCGGT
>JBFYTD010000462.1:0-3073 GCA_041300885.1 Anaerolineae bacterium
TGATATGGCTAAGCTCGTGTTCGGAATGAACCAGTCTCTGGACGGCTACGTCGACCATACGGCGTTTGCGCCCAGCCCCCCGCTCTTCCGCCACTTCATCGAGGAAGCGCAGGGGCAGGCGGGCAGTGTCTACGGTCGCCAAATGTAGTAACTACTCAGCCTGGCGGTGAGCGTTGAACACCAACGAGCTTTGGAACGAAGGGCGTGCCGTTCAGCGCCAGGTTCAGGACGTCAAGGACGTTCTCGCCATTCTTGCGAGCAGTGGAGATGTAGCTGCGGATGTGGCAGAAGCTCTGAGCACCCTGTTCGGTACGAAAACAACCTGAGACCTTCTGCTTCAACTTGACCATGCGGATATCACGTTCCGCCTGGTTGTTGTCAAACGGCACCTTACCATCGTAGAGAAAGGCAAGCACAGCGGTTTTGTGGCGCTGCAACCGGTCCAGGAGGTTCTTGGCTGGGCTCTGTTTGATGCGACCACGCTTCTTGGGCTGCGATGAGGCCTGTTGAGACGGCGGGTTGGCTTGCAGTCCGGTACGGATCAGGTCATCATAGCGGACATCGAAGCGAGCGACGGCTTCAGGTGTCAGCGGAGCGTCCAGGGCCTTGGCGGTCTCAACGGCTTGCTTCATTTCGACCAACAAAGCCGCCATCTGCGCCGCCCAAGTCTGTTCATGGCGTTCTTCCAAGAACTTCAGTTCGCGCAGGTGATGGGCGTTGCACAGCGCATGTGCTACGTTGGCAAACTGGAAGTAGGACACATAGCCATCATGTACGGCGACACCCTTCATTTCAGGAAGGATGTTGATGTCACGGAGCGCTTGCGAGCCGCGCTTGGTGTGAACTGTGTAGTGTGTCAGATGCTCTGTGCTGGCCGAATGTAGCCACTGCAGCCTGCCAGCGACACGAGCACCGGTTTCATCGAAATGCACCACGGCTTCAGTTGTGGCCAAGTGCGCTTTGATCTGCTGGTTGATGGGTTCTACCTGAGCAGCGACTTCTTCGCAAGCCGCCACGATGCTGGCATCGCCCAGCGGATGGGCATAGAGATCGGCGAAAACCTCGCCTACCCGTTCCAATGGAATGAACTGGTACTGGTTGAAATACACTGCCTGCGCTTTGATCCGTGGACCGTACTGCACAGGCTGCGTGACCTCGACTGGAAACTGGCCTTTGCTGATCCGACCGCAGTGTGGACACTGCTTGATCTCAGCTTTGTGTTCCGTCACTTCGACCCGCAACGGCGGTAGATCAAACACCTGCCGTTTCTCGTGCTGATGGGCTGACACCGCTTCTAACGACTCGCTACAGTGTTGGCAACGCTGTACCGCATGCGTCTTGATGTGATCAGGATCTGCCACCGCCTTCAACGTGTGCCCAGCGTGGCCCGGCTGACCGCCACTGCGTTTGCCGCTCGATTGACGCAAACTGCGATTGCGAGGCTTTTTCAAGCCGTCACTGGAAGGCGGTTTCCCACTGTTGCTGCTGTTCTTGGCCAGTTGGTCTTCCAACGTGCGGACCCGATCCTCCAGACGCCGAATGGTTTCTTGCTGCTGTTGGACCACTGCCAGCAGCTCAGCGTGTTGAGCAACCACTTGCATCACCAAGGCGACAACGGCTTCTTCGCCTTGAGCGTAGGCTCGGTGGATATCTTCCAGCGACGGTATCCGCAGCGTTTCCATGGCCCTATTGTCGCTGGTTCTGCAATTTAGGCAACCTTAACGCGTCAGGCCACATGCCTGAGTAGTTACTCTTTCCCTATCCCCATATCCCCTCGAACGCCAGCTTCTCCTTGGACGTCCACCAGTCTTCCAGCCGGATAGGATAAGAGCCGGTGAAGCAGGCGCTGCAGTGGCCGTGGGGACCGTGCAATCCGGCCGTGACGGCCTTCAACATGCCCTGATGTGACAGGTAGGCCAGGCTGTCGGCGCCGATGTGCTGGCAGATCTCCTCAACGGTCTTGGCGTAGCCGATCAGGTCCTCGCCGCGGGCCATGTCGATGCCCATGAAGCAGGGATGGCGCACCGGCGGCGAGCTGACCCGCACATGTACCTCGACCGCGCCGCCCTCGCGCAGCAGCTTGACCAGCGGGCCGGCCGTGTTGCCGCGCACGATGCTGTCGTCCACCAGGACCACCCGCTGCCCCTCCAGGTTGGCGCGCAGCGGATTGTACTTGAGATGTACGCCGGCCTTGCGCAGCCGGTCGTCAGGCTGGATGAAGGTGCGGCCGATGTAGCGGTTCTTGGTCAGCCCTTCGGTGTAGGGCAGGCCGGAGGCGATGGCGTAGCCAATGGCGGCCGGCGTGGCCGAGTCGGGCACACCCACCACGATATCAGCGTCGGCCGGCGCCTCGCTGGCCAGCGCCTCGCCCAGACGCTGGCGCACGCGGTGGACGGTCTGGCTCTCGATGACCGAGTCGGGGCGGGCGAAGTAGACGTACTCGAAGATGCAAAAAGCCGGTTCCGGCGCGGGATCGACCGCCTGGTGGCAGTGCAGGCCGTCCGCGTCCAGCCGCACGATCTCGCCCGGCCGGACCTCACGCACGAACTCAGCGCCGATGGTGCCCAGCGCGCAGGACTCCGAGGCCAGCACGTAGCCGGCCGGATGGCCATTCTCCGGCAGCCGGCCGACGCACAGCGGCCGCAGCCCCAGCAGATCACGCACGCCATAGACCGCGTCGCGGGTCAGGATCACCAGGGAGTAGGCGCCCTCGGCCTCCGCCATGAAGCTGGCCAGGCGGCCTTCCCAGTCAGGCTGGCCCAGCGCTGCGCCCGGCAGCGGCGCAGCCAGCATCTGAGTGATCACCTCGCTGTCGCTGGAGGAGCTGAGGCCGACGCCGCGCTCCAACAGCTTCTGGCGCAGGTGCAGCGCGTTGGTCAGATTGCCGTTGTGGCCGACGCCCAGCGGGCCGTGCATGGTCTCGATCAGGTAGGGCTGGGCGTTACGCAGGTGGCTGCCGCCGGTGGTCGAGTAGCGGTTCTGCCCGATGGCCAGATGCCCTTGCAGCGGCCGCAGCTTGTCCTCGTTGAACACCTGATGCACCAGCCCCATGCCCTTGTGAATGAAGGCCATG
>JBFYTD010000463.1:0-3072 GCA_041300885.1 Anaerolineae bacterium
GCTGATCGTGGGCGTGCTGCTGCGTGTGGTGGCTTTACGGCGACCGTTGATTACGCTTCCCATCTCAGCGCCGTATCTGATCTTTCTGGCCGTTCCCGTTATCACCTTGCTTTGGACGCCGACTGTGGTCGAGTCGCTGCGCGGGCTGTTTCGCTTCGTCGGCTACTACGCGTTGATGTGGCTGATCGTCGATACCATTCGCAGCAAGGCTCAGGTGCGCCACATGGTCGTCGCCATCATTCTGTCCACCGTCCTGCCGATTGCATCGGGTCTGTATCAGGCCTTGACCGGCAGTGGACAGTTTATCTGGGCCGGCGCTGGCTTCAACCGCATCTACGGCTTCGCCGGCGGTCCTTTTACCCTGGCCTTCTATCTGGTGATGGTCATGCCGCTGGTGCTGATCTTCTTCCTGGCGCAACGGGATCAGGGCGGGCTCGGTCAGGAGACCGGCCCGATCAGGGTGCGGGGCGGGCTCGGTGGCTCCGCGCAGACCGGCCCCAGCGAGAGGCAGGAGCAGGGCTGGCGTTTCAACCGCTTGGGATTGGGCCTGCTGCTGGGGCTGATTGGCGCAGCGTTGTTGCTCACTTTCATCCGCGGCGCCTGGATCGCTCTGGTGGTTTCGCTGCTAGCGCTGGGCGCTATGCGGGGATCGCTGCGTTTCCGCCAGTTGGTCTTCACCATCCCCGCTGCGGTCGGCGTGGTCTTGTTGACCTTTTCGCCGGCCTTGGAACGGCTCCAGCAGGTAGCCGATCCTACCAGCACACTGTTCGGCCGGGTGGAGGTGTGGAAGCTGGCGCTGGACTGGCTATTGGCCAGCCCGCTCAACTTTCTGGCCGGCGTGGGTATGAAAGCCTTCGAGTACTACTACATCTTGCTGGCCGGCCCCACCACGGCGGGCCTTTATTGGCGTCGCGAATCGTTTTTGATCGGCAACAGGCCGCACAACGAGCTGCTGGGCTTCATGCTCGACGTTGGCCTGATCGGTACCGTGGCGTTGCTGGCCGTGTTCTTCATCCTGCTGCGGCAGGCGATAGGCGTCTACCGCCGCTCACAGGATCACGAACTGCGGCTGGTGGCCCTGGCATTTGTGATCGGGTTCGTCGGCCTGGTGGTGGGCGCGATGGGCGACAACGTCTTTTCCCAGCCATCGGTGGCGGTCTATTTCTGGATCATGGCCGGGCTGGTGATGGCCATCGACCGTCACATGCTGCGTGATGCGTGATGCGTGATGCGAGCTTGAGCGGTTTGCCCGTACGTGTGGTGATGATTGGGCCTGTGCCGCGCATCTACGGCGGTATTTCGGCGGTAACCGGCGCCATCCTGGACTCAGACTTGCCCAGCCGCTGCCGCCTGACCTACCTGGCTGAGGGCACCCGGCGAGGGCTGTTGGCCAAGCTGAGCAGCGCATCCGCCGCCCTGGCGCGCTTGGTCTGGCTGCTGGCGTGGCGTCAAGTCGACCTGCTGCACCTGCACGTTGGCGGCGGCAGCAGCTTCTACCGCCACATGCTGTACGCGGCGCTGGGCCGCCTGGCCGGCACGCCGGTGTTGCTGCACTGGCATGTGCCGGGGACCGGCGAGGCGCAGGATGCCGGCCTGGCTGGTGGGCTGCAAAGCCGGCTGGCCCGGTGGGCCATTAATCACGCCGCACGGGTTCTCGTGCTCTCGCCGGCCTGGACCGACGCATTGACGGCGTTGTCGGGTCAGCCCGATGCCGGCCAGCGCATGGTCGTGCTGCCGAATCCTGTGAACTGCGAGCTGATCCGTCCGCCCGACGATCCTGCCCAGCGCCGGCCGGACGAGGTGTTGTTTCTGGGCGATTTTTCGCAGCGCAAAGGCGTGCGTGATCTGCTAGCGGCGGCCCCCGTCGTGCTGCAACGGCGTCCGGCCGCTCGTTTCATCCTGGCGGGCGGCGCGCCGCCGGCCGACGTGGCTGCCCAGGCTCAACCGCTGGGCGCCGCGGTCCAGTTTCCCGGCTTCGTGCGCGGCGCTGACAAGGTGCGCCGGCTGCAAGAGGCCGCGCTGCTGGCGCTGCCCTCCTACGCCGAGGGCCTGCCGGTGGCCGTGTTGGAGGCTATGGCCGCGGGCCTGCCGGTCATCACCACCCCGGTGGGCGGCGTGCCCGACATCTTCCGCGACGGCGTCAACGGCCTGCTGACACCGCCTGGCGACGTGCCCGCGCTGGCCGATGCCCTCAGCCGCCTGCTGGCCGACGCCGGCGCCCGCCAGTCCATGGGCCGCCACAACCGCCAGCAGGCCCTGGAGCAATTCGCCGTGCCGCAGTACGCGCAGCGGCTACTGGATGTGTATTATCAGGTGATTGGATGATTGGTTGATTGTTCTGCGTCACCCGATCACCCAATCACCCAATCACCCAATCACCTTGTCACCCTGTCAGTCTTCCCATGCCCAACGTCCTCATCTACATCATCGACGCCCTGAGGGCTGACCACCTGAGCTGCTATGGCTACGGGCGCGCCACGTCGCCGGCCATCGACGCGCTGGCGGCTGAGCCGGGCGTGGTGCGTTTTAGCCGCGCCTACTCGCCAGCCACGTGGACCAAGCCTGTGGCTGCGTCGATCCTCAGCGGCTGCTACCCGCCAGCCCACGGCGTGCGCTCGCGCAGCGACCTGTTCATTCGCGCGGTGCCGCGTCTGCCGGAGATCCTGCAAGCAGCCGGCTACAGCACGGCCGCAGTCAGCACCATCGGCAACGTCTCGTCGGTTCTGGGCTTTGGCATCGGCTTCGATCACTTTGTGGATCTGTACAAGGACCCGGACCTGGCCCGAGAGCGCGAGGTCAGCAACAGCGGCGCCTGGAAGCTCTATTTCGAGGAGGACACAACGGTGGTGCTGCCGCTGGCTGAAGATGTCAATCAGCGGGCGATACAATGGCTGGCAGACCGGGCTCGGTCAGAGATTGGGAACCATCCTGGAGGGACCGGCCCGAGCAGTTTGGAGCGGGTTCGGTCGGAGACCGGCCCGAGCACACGGAACCAATCACCCAATCAGCCAATCAGCCAATCACCCAATCACCCAATCACCCAATCACCCAATCACCCAATCACCCAATCAC
>JBFYTD010000464.1:0-3065 GCA_041300885.1 Anaerolineae bacterium
AGCGTCTCCAACTTCTGCCGGCCTAACGCGACCAGCGTGACTCCGTACAGCCAGTTGGGAAAGATGAGCACGATCACCCAGCCCAGCCCGGCCAGCACGGCAGCGGCCGTGGATAAATCGATGGCGTCGCCCAGCAGCAGCTTGACCAACGGGTCGGCCAAGAAGGTGAAGGCCAGGGTGATCAGCAGGCTGATGGCGGTAAAAAGCTTGATCGTTTTGGCGAAGGCGGTGTCGAACTCATCCATGCGGCTGGCGGCGCGGTCGCTGAAGACGGGCAGCATGGCCGCAGCAAAGGCAGCCGGGATAATGCGCACCTGCTGCACCGCGCGCAGGGGGCCGTACAGCACGCCGTTGGCCAAATCGCCCTGCTCCTGCCCCAGCCACAGCACGGTCAGCAGCACGCCCGCCCGCCAGATGTAGCTGTGCAGCAGCAGGCTGATGCCCACCGGCACCGACTCAACAAAGAGATGCCAGGCCAGCCGGGCGTCGTCCCAGTGCCTGACCAACTGTTGCCCGTGACTTTGCACCAGCGCGTTGGCCGCCTCACGGCCGGAGCGACGCCGCGTCGAGAGCGCGGCAGGCAGGCTGCGCAGAGCCGCGCCTGCGCCCTGCACCACGCCCGGCATGAAGTGCGCCTCGGCGAAGCCCTTGTGGACGCTGATCCACCAGACGTAGGCCAGGCGAGCGCTGTTGGCCACGATGCGCGCGCCGAACAGCGCAATCAGGCCCAGATCGAGCCACACCACGAGCAGAGTCAGCACCAGCATCAACACTTGCGCGATGATGATGCTCCAGAACTGGTGCTCCATGCGTTGGTAGCCCTGGAACGCAGCCGCAAACACGTCGCCTAGCAGGTAGATCACCTGGGCCACGAAGAAGGCCATGGTGGCCAGCCACAGGTAGCTGTCGCCGTCGCCGGCAGCGATCACCGCCACGACCACAAAGATCACCAACGACAGCACCAGGCGCAGCGTCCAGATGGCGCTGGTCAGGCGCGTCGCGTTGCTCTGGTCCTTGGCGATCTCCCGCACCAGAATGCGGTTCATGCCCATGTCGACCAGCACGGTGAACAGCTCGATGAAGCTGATGATGAAGGCGTAGCGGCCCAGGCCGGCCTGGCCCAGGTAGCGCGCCATGATGCCCACGATCACCAGGCTGACCAGCGCTTGGAAACCGTAGGCCATCAGCAGCAGGCTGGAGTTGATGGCTACACGCCGCTCAGGGCGTGGGTTGACCGTCTGTGTGCTCAAGGGACTAGACAACTCGTGTTGATGAATGGTGCGCCGTCCACAGCGCGCATCGAAAGATTATACGCCCAGTTGCGCCCTTCCGCCTAAAACTGCAGCCTGCCAGCAGCCAGCGCCAGCCCTACCAAGTTGAAAGCCAGCACAGCCAGCACCAGGCCGATCCGGCGGGCGCGCTGGGCGTCCAGGTGCAGCCAGTGGTCCAGCCCCGCCAGCAGCAGCCCTGTCAACGGCAGCAGCGCAGGGAAGAGATAGCGGCCCTGCGGCTGCCAGTCGCGGCCGACCATGGGCAGAAACGTTTGCAGCAGGATCAGCAGGCAGGCCAGCAGCCAGGCTGCCAGGATCGGCCGCAGCGCCGCGTCCCGCCGCCAGCGCCCCAGCAGCCCCACGCCGGCCGCGGCCGCCAGCAGCGCCAGCAGCGCATACAGCGCCACGGGCAAGGGCCGTTGCAGCCAGCCATAGTTGCCCCAGAAGCCGGCAAAAGCGAGCGCCAGGTAGAGCAGGCTGCGCTGCGGGTCCTCCCAGCGGGTCAGCGAACGCGGCGCGAACGGACGCCAGCGATCGGCCAGGGGCGCGGCCAGCAGCTCGCCCAGGCGCGCGCCCGCGCTGAAGTCGCCGTTACGCAGCAGCAACGCGGCCGCTGGCGGCGCGGTCGTGGGCTGCACCACCGCCTGCGCTGCCAACAGTTGGCCCGTTTCGTCGTCGGCCAGACCCCAGCCAGGCCCCACGAGGAGCCGCAGGTAGGTGGTCGTGATGGCCAGGGTGTGCTGCACGCTGACCGGCTGCCACTGCGCGCCGGCCACGAAGGTAGTCTCGCTGAGACCTGCCGTGTCTCGCAGGGCGATGCGGCCGGGCGCGGGCTGGCCGTCGGCGCTGCGCACCAGCACTGTGGCCGTCACCTGTTGGCCGCGCCAGGGCGTCACGTCGTGCATGTCGTTGACCAGTCGGATGACGCGGCGAACCGAACTGTCAGTGACGCGCGCGGCCCAGCCGGAGCCGTCGGGTAGCGTCGCCTGTATGCGACTGGCTGCACTGAACTGGCCGATGGTGCGCCAACCGGCCGGCGCAGATGTGGGCAGCAGCAGGACGGCGACGGCCAGAGCAAGCGGGCCAACAATGCTTGCCAGCCGGCGCGCGCGGCTCCAGCCGCGCCGGCCCAGCCAGCCCCACAATCCAGCCGCGGCCAGCATCGCCAGCCAGGGCAGCAGGAAGGCGTTGGTCTTCTTGCTGGCCAGCGCCAAAGCCAGCAGAATCACCACACCCAGCCCGCGCGGCCACGTCCAGCCCAGGCGCTGGATCCGCAGCACGGCCGCGCAGACCAGCGTGGCGCTCAGCAGGGCCAGGCTGTCGTTGTTGATCGATCCGGCGATGAAGGCGGGCATGGGCAGCAGGGCCAGCAGCAGGGGATGCAGGCGGCCCAGCGCGCCGACCGGCCGGCCGCCGCTCCACCCCCAGGCCGTGGCGGCAGCCGTCAGCCCGAACAAGAGCGCTCCCCACAGCCGCATCAGCCGGGCTTGCGTCTCGATAGGCAGCGGCAGCAGGCAGATGCCGGCCGGCGCCAGGTAGGGCAGGGGCGGCTCGTCCCCGACCTGGCTGGCTGAGCGCAGCAGAAAAGGATCGGCGCCAAAGCCGAGGGGCAGCGGGTTGGGCTGCGGCTCGCGCACCAGCGGCCAGAACTCGTGGCGGCCGAGGCTGGCGATGATCGCCTGTTGCAGCGGCAGCGAGCGGTCGTGGCCCAGCAGCGGGCGGCGCAGTTGACCCAGCAGACAGGCATACTCGTAGTGTCCCGGCTCGTCCGGCGCCTGCCACAGCGGCGTGGCC
>JBFYTD010000465.1:0-3064 GCA_041300885.1 Anaerolineae bacterium
GTATGCGTCGTCGGCTGGCGCGCCAGGGATTGGAAATCCCCTGGCTGAAGGTGAGAAGCGCCCTCAGGCGCTGGGGACGTGTCCCGCAAGCCCTGAGGGGCTTTTTCAGGTTCAGACGGTGAATTGCATTCACCGGGTACCGATACCGTACGGTGGCATTCCATTCACCGGCCACCTTCGGGCCCTAGGTTCCACTGATGCGTCTGTTCCCATGCGTTGATCGTCGTGCCCTGTGCGTGATGCTCCTTCTGGTTCTCGATATAGCGGATCAACCGTGGCACGTCCTGTTCGGACACGGTGAAGACGCCGTAGCCCTCTTGCCACTCGAACGGCATCTTGAATTCCAGCGAGATAAAACGTGAGCTGCTGCCTTTCAATTGGTGCATGAAATCGGATGGCGCCACCGCTGGTCGCACCGCGCTGAGCACGTGGACGTGTTCTGGCATGCCGTTGATCACGAAAAGCGGCGAGTGAAGCTTCTTGGCCTCCGCATGGAGAAAGCGATAGACGTGCTGCTCGATGTTTGGCGTGAGCAGCGGCAGTCGATCCTTCGTCGTCCACACGAAATGGTAGAACAGACGCCAGTATGCCATTGGTACTTTCCTCCTACCCTGTTGCGTGGTCCGGGGCAAATAGCAACCGGATCTTCCTAGCGGCTTTGGCCGCAGCGCTGGTTCAAACCGAACTGTACAGCCACGGTTTGCCTGCCGCATTATAATCTGATTGCACTACCGCAGCAACATCACCCATCCATCGATTGACGGTTTCGCTGTACCCTCACCGCGCCGGCCCCCACGCGTACCCCAGCTCCCGCAGCCCGCGGCGGAAGGCCTTTTCGTTCTCCGCCAGCACCACCAGATGATGCTCGCCGGCCAGCAGGCAGAGCGAACGCAGCCGGCTGTTGTTGGCGATCAGTTGGGCCGTGATCGGATCCTGCACCTCCAGCAGCCGGGCGGGGCCGCGGTCGGTCAACTGCTCCAGGCGCTGGGCGGTCTCGGCCAGGTCGGCGGCGATGTTCTGGGGCAGCGGCCCCTGTGAGCGGGCCTCCAGGAAGGCAACGATGTCGGCCAGCGCCCGCCCCTGCTCCACCGCCTCCAGCAGCTTGAGCGGCGCCAGGCGCCAGACGAAATCGGACGTTCGCTCGGCGAACTGGCCCAGCATCAGCAGGTCGCCCGGCGTGGCGGCCGCGCTGGCCACGATATCGCCGTTGGGCAGCACCTGCAACACCGCCCGCGCCTGCGGCGCCGTGGGGACGTACTGGGCCGTCAGCCCCAGGCACCACGCGCCCAGGTTGTTGATGCGGAACTGCAACAGCCCATCGTAGCGGCTGAGGAACTGCATGTCGTCCACACCCCACAGCTTGTTGAAGTCGCCCGGCGCGTCGTTGGGCAGCACGTAGGCCACGTCGATCAGCCCCAGCGTGGCGGCATACTCGAACAGGTAGGCCAGCAGGTAACGTTTCTGGACGATGTGCCAGTCGCCGAACCCGGCATAGCCCAGGCTGCCGTAGTTGCGGTCGGTGATGTACAGCGCCCACAGGTCGCGCGCCACCTCGAAGCGGTGCCCGGCCGCCTGCATGTAGCGCGAGAACTCGTTGGTGTCGATCCAGCGGCCGGCAGGGCACTCGGCCAGCGCCTGGACGATGGCTGTGCGGCGGCCGGCCGGCGCGGTTAGCACCCGCTGGCCCTTGCTTTTCTGGCCCTTGATCTCGTCGATGCGGTTGAACTCGTCCAGCAGCGTGTTCTTCTGCCAACGCTGCCAGGCCTTGCGGATCGTCTGATGCGGCGGCGTCTCCAGCGCCTTCTGGCCGGCCGTGGTCAGTTGCAGCCTGCCGCCGGCCAGCTCCACCAGCCCGGCGCTTTGCAGGATCAACGGCCAGGCGAAGGGCTTGATGTGGCCGATGCCATCGGCCACATCGGGGTCGTCGATCTCGAGCGACTCGTAGAAATCGCCCCCGTGCAGCACCCTGGCGATGGCCTTGGCCCCCGCCGCGGAGATCAGCCGGGTGGTCTCGCTGGCCTTGATCTTGTCAACTTCGATCAGGCGCAGCACGGCGTGCAGATCCTGCTGGGCGGCCTGTTCCGTCTCGACTACGGCTAACGGCAGCTCGATCTCCTCCTTGGTTCGGGTCGAGGTGTTAACCAGCGTGGCCGTGAGTGCAGCCATCGGCGCGTCGCTGCTCTTGATGCGCGCCGCCGAAGGCTGGGCCACGAAGGTCTTGAGCAGCGCGGCCAGATCGGCCGGGACCATCGCATTGTGGATGAACAAGCTCAGCGCTGACGGCTTGGTGATGCCGCCCCATTGGCTCTTCTCCCCCCAGTTGGGATCGGCGCCATATTTGGCCCGGAAGGCGGCCGGGTTGAAGCGGCCATCCGCGGCGTACAGCGTCTCGGCCACGGCCTGCTGCTGTAAGCGATCCAGCTTGTCCCACAGTTGGCGCACACTGGACGGGTCCGTCATCTGCTGCTGGATCCACGCGACCAGGTCTGCTTTGCGCGTGGGTGGATAGGTCCCCAGATGCCGGGCCAATCCTTTGAGGATGTCGTTCTTGTAGGCTTCCAGATACTCGCTCAATGGCGCAGTACGGGTTGTGGGTGGGTTAGGCATAGTGGTGGTGTCTCTCGGAGAGTGGCTAATCGGCCTGCCCGCCCAACATACTGGCGAGCATCGATCGTCTCAAGCGAATAAGCGAGTTTAGACTAGCTTAGTCCAAACTCGCTTATATCACAGTTCCAACTCGCCGACAACCCCCCGGCCCGCAGACCAATCCGCCAATCACCCAATCACCCAATAACCAATCACCCAATAACCAATCACCCACCTTCCCCCTTCGCCTCCCGGATCAACCCCTGCTTCAACTCCCACAGCCGCTGGCTCAGGCTGACGTGGTAGATGTGCGGCGTGACCAGGCGGCGCACGCCGGGGTCCAGGCGCGCCACGTCGGCCACGCGGCGCACTCGCAGCACATCCAGATCGGGCAGCTCGGCCGCCAGCCGGCCTTCCACCAGCACGTCCACCAACAGCGGCTCCAGCTCCGACAGCTCGGTCTGGCCCACGCTGCGGT
>JBFYTD010000466.1:0-3064 GCA_041300885.1 Anaerolineae bacterium
CTTCAAGTTGAAGATCAGGTTGAGCCGTTCGTCCACCTCGGCCAGCCGCTCCGGGTTGAACTCCACCCCGCCGGCGTAGGCGTCCAGGCTGCGGGCCAGGTCGTTGAGCTGGTCGGTCAGCGCCTCGGCCGCATGGAGGATCGGCTCCGTGTCGGGGTCGATGGCCGCCAGGCGGGCCAGCTTGCCGGCCGCGTCGCTGAGCAGGTCCAGCGCGCAGGCCTGTTGGTCGTCCCCTTCGGAGAGCAGGGCGCGGGCGGTCTCGGTCAGGCGGATCAACTGCTCGGCGTTGGCCAGGCGGCGCCGCTCGCTGTCCAGGGCCGCGTCCTCGCCCACTTCGAGCGCCGCTCCGTCGATCTCCTCCACCTGGAAGGTGAGCAGATCCAGCCGGCGGGCCAGCTCGCGCTGGTCGCGGCGCAGGCTGGCCAACTCCTTGCGCACGGTCAGCAAGCGACGCACCTCGGCCGCCAGCTTGTCGCGCGGGGCCAGCAGTCCGGCGTAGCGGTCCAGCAGGTGGACGTGCTCGCGCTGGCGCATGAGGGACAGGTGATCGGTCTGGCCGTGGATGTCCACCAATAGGTCGCCGACTTCCTTGAGCACGGCCAGCGCCACCGCCCGGCCATTGACGCGCGCCACGGTCCGGCCGCCGCGCCGCAGCTCGCGTGAGAGCAGCAGCAAGCCGGGCTCGTCCCCCTCCAGCCCCTCCCGCTCCAGCACGGGGCTGAGGACGGCTGCGACCGTGGGCGTCACAGCGAACAGTCCCTCGACTTCGCAGTGCGGCTCACCAGCGCGGATCACCTCCTGGCCGGCCTTGCCGCCCAGCAGCATATCCACGGCGTCGATAATGATCGACTTGCCCGCGCCCGTCTCGCCCGTCAGCACGTTGAAGCCCGGGCTGAAGGCAAGCGCGACGTGGTCGATGATGGCGAAGTTGGTGATGCGCAGTTCGGAGAGCATGGGAGGTGTGGGGCAATGCGTAACGAGTAATGCGTAACTCGTAACCCGGAGATCGTAGCCTGTGACGAATAACTCGTAATTCGGAGGCGTTGTAACACGTAACGAGTAACCCGTAACCCGGAGCCATCTACCGCCTATCCGGTTACGTGTTACGCATTACTCGTTATGGATCGTCAGCGCAGCGTGGCGTAGATCGTGCTCAGGGCCAGAAAGGCGAAGATGCCCAACGCCAGCAGATTGGGGAAGAAACCGAGCACCGCGGCTCCGATCAGTACGCCGAGCAGCGTACCCAGCAGAATGGCGATGATGGCTATCACGCCCATGTAGCGGCCGCGACGGCGGCCGATGGAGCGTCGAATGATGGTAGCGGCCGTTCCGCCCACGGTGGGACCCAGCAGAAAGGCCAGGATCCAGCCGAAGAAGCCGAAGATGCTGATCACGTAGCCGATAATCGGCGCGGCGATGGCGGCCAGGACGAAGCTGACCACCGCCAAGATGAAGTAGTCCTTGGTCTCGGCGTTGAAGAAGGTGTTCTGCTGCTGGCGGATGCAGTCCTTGCAGCGATAGCCCACATCGGTCAGCTCGACGCACTTGACACACACCGGCTTGCCGCAGCGGTTGCAGCGCAGCGTGGTCTCGGTCTCGGGGTGGTTGGCGCAGAACAGCACTTGTTGAGCGGCGACCGGGCTGTGCTCTTGGTCGTCGCCGGCGCCGTTGCCTGTGGATGGAGATCCAACCGGCGCGTAGCGGGCCGGATCGGCTGCCACCAGCGCCGCCGCGTTGGACAGGCTTGTCTGAATGGCGCTGGCCTGCTCCGGTGTCGCCAGGTTGGCCAGGCGCTGCAAGGCAATGCGCGCCTCGCCGTTGTTGGGGTTGATGGCCAGCACCTGCTCGTAGCAGGCCCGCTTATCCTCGGCTGAGCTGACGGCGGCGGCCAGCCCCAGCCAGGCCGTGCTGTTGCCCGGCGAGCGCTCTGTGGCCCGCCGGAACAGGCGCTCAGCCTCGGCGCGGTCGCCCAGGCTGGCGGCAGCCGCAGCTTCGGCCAACAGCTCGCCTAATGTCAAAGTTGCTTCTTCCAAGATGCTTTGTCCTCGGTTCTCTTATGAAACGTGAAGCGTGAAGCGCGCTGCCCAGCCAAATCTAGTTGCGCCGCGCGCCCACCAATTTACCACTCAACCAATCTACCAATCTATCACTCTCTTGTCCGTCATATCCCTTACGCTACAGATTCCACTTCAGACGCTGCATTAAATTGCGGTAGAAATAGGCCGGTGGCCGGATGCGCACGAAGTTGGCCGAGTCGTCGCTGGCCGTCACCTCCACCGTGTCGCCGTTCTGCACCTCCACGTCGAACTGGCCGTCGACGCTGAGAATGATCTGGTGGTCGGCCACGACTTCCAGTTTGACCACAGCGCCCTCGGACAGCACCAGCGCCCGGTCCAGGCTGAGATGAGGGGCAATGGGCGCCACCAGGATGTTGCGCAGCTCAGGCGGCAGGATGGGACCGCCCGCGGCCAGGGCATAGCCGGTCGAGCCGGTGGCCGTGGCCACGATCACGCCGTCGGCTGCATAGGTGGTCAGGAAATCGCCGTCGATCCAGGTGGAGACGCGCACGATACGGGCCAGCCGGCCGCGGCTGACCACGGCCTCGTTCAGGGCCTGAAAATGCAGATCGCGATCGTTTTCGTCCACGATGACGCCGTTGCGCCGCAGCAGCACGTCCAGCATCAACCGCCGCTCCAGCCAATACTGGCCGGCAAGCACCATCTCCAGCGGCTGTTGCCAGTTCTCCGGCTCCACCTCGGCCAGGAAGCCTAGCCGGCCCAGCTTGACGCCCAGGATGGGGATGCTGGCGCGGGCGCCCATGCGGGCTGCGCGCAGGATTGTGCCGTCGCCGCCCAGCGTGATCAGCATGTCCAGCTCGGGCATCTCGCCCAGACGGCCGATCACGCCGCTCTCGTCCCAGGCCGAGTCCAGCCAGGCTGCGCAGCCGTGATCCTGCGCAACCTGCGCCATCTGTGCGGCCAGCGCGGCCGATTCCGGCTTGCGTGGGTGGTGCAGGATGCCGATACAGCGCATGGGATGGGCCAGTGGTTGGTCGAAGGTCATA
>JBFYTD010000467.1:0-3060 GCA_041300885.1 Anaerolineae bacterium
GCGGGCCAAGGCATAGATCAGGAAGAATACCAGCCCCATGCCGCCGAAGAGCACTGCGCCCAGCAGCGCGGTAGAGGTCTCCGGGCGCGCGCCCAGCAGGAGGACAGCTACCATCACCGCGACCGAGCCGAAGGGGATCAGCGCCCACCAGCGTTCTTCCCGGTCGCTGGCATAGATCACCAGAAAGGCCAGGGCGATGCCGGACAGCAGCGTGGCTGCCACCCAGGCGGTGGCTACGCCCCGCGTCGACAGGAAGATCACCGCCGCCACAGCCAGCAGGGTGAAGGCAGGGATCAGCCGCCACCAGTCCGTGCGCTTGTTCAAATAGCTGAAGATGAAGGCCAGGCCCAGCAGCGCGAACAAGGCTATCAACGTCCAGGTAACCGTGACCTGAATCGCAGCCACGATGCCCAGGTTCCATACCAGGAAGCCAACGCCGACCAACACCAGGATGGCGCCCCAGATCACGCTGTCGCGCGGTTTGCTCATGACGCACCTCTGCGAGATTGCAGCAGCGCACTGCCG
This sequence comes from Anaerolineae bacterium, assembly GCA_041300885.1. Classification (GTDB taxonomy): domain Bacteria; phylum Chloroflexota; class Anaerolineae; order JAAEKA01; family JAAEKA01; genus JAAEKA01. The sequence goes on from JBFYTD010000467.1 coordinate 526, forward strand.
CCCAGGTAGAGAAAGGCCACGGCCAGCGCCGCCCAGGCCGCCGTCTGCCACCAAACGTCGCTGGTGAGGGCCAGGCCGGCGCAGAAGAGCACCAACCCCAGGCTCCATGCCGCCTGGAAGGAGGGCTGGCCCAGCGACTGGCGCAGCGTCAGCGGCGGCTGTCTCAGCCGGCGCCGCCAGTCGGCATAGCTGACCGCCGCCAACGCAACGGCCAAGCCGAAGATCCACAACCCGTTGCTAAAAACTCCGAGCCAATCGATGTTGCTCACGGTACACCTTCCACATACGCGGAGATTGTAAAGCTTCATGCACCCGTCAATAAACCATGCCGACGACTGTTTACCGATCACCGTTCACGGATTACCTATTTCCGGCCCTAGCCCAGATAACCCAGTCCGGCCAGCCGCTCGCGCACGTATTCCTCTTCGTCCTCGCTGAAGCTGACCTCAGCGCCGGCGCCTTCGAAGCCCAGCTCGGCCAACGTAGCCGCGCGCACCGGACCGGCAGCCGGCCCGGCCAGCGCGCCTTGCAGCACGTGGCCGTCCATCTCCACCGGCACGGGCTGGCCCAACAGGTGCAGCGCGGTGGGCGCTACGTCGATCAAGGCCGCCCCGTGCAGCTCTCCGCCCGGCTGGATGTCCGGTCCCCAGGCGATGAAGATGCCGTTGGAGCGGTGGCAGCCGGTAATGGTGATCTGGGCCAGCTCGCTGGGCGTCAACTGGCGGGCCGCGTGCGCGCCCGTGTAGGCGCCGTGGGGCTTGAAGATGTCCGCGTAGTCGGCCTCCACGAGGAGGTCGGGAAAGCGCTCCAGATACGGGCCGTGGAACAGCTCTTCCCGCCGCCATACTCTACGGATCGGCCGGGCGCCGGTCGCGGGGTCGGTCAGCTCAGGCAGTGTGGCGATAATCTGGTCGCGCAGCGCCTCGTACTCGGCGCCGGGCTGCACGATGCCGTGCGGATCGCGGCCGGCCAGGTTGATCCAGATGTTGCCGCGCAGTTCCTCGCTGAAGGCGCGGGTCTGGAACCAATCGACGCCAGGGAAGAAGGTCTCGGCGCCCAGCCGCGTGCGCAGGCTGTCGGGCCACCAGTGGCGCAGCTTGGTCAGCGTTTGAAAGCCGACCTGATGATAGAGCCAACGCTTGCCGCGTTGCAGGACGCGCGATGCCACAATGGCCGCCCGCTCGCCCAGGCTGGCCTGGTTGCGGCCGCTGCGGAAGTGCAGCAAGCCCTGGCTCTCCAGCCATAGGTTAAGGTGGACGGCCTGCGGCCCCAGCGGTCCCTGGCCGTGATCTGACACCACCAGCACGTTGACGTCCGTCTGGCCTTCCAGGCGCTGCAGCAGCTCGCCGATGCGCTGGTCGCAGCGGCGGTAGACCTCGCGCAGGGTGTCGCCGTAGAGTGCAGCCTTGGCCGGGTCGTAGAGGGGGTGGCTGGGATCGTGATACTCCCAGAAGAAATGGGCCACGCCGTCGGTGGCGCTGACCACGAAGAACACCATATCCCACGGCCGCGTGTCCATCAGGTGCAGGGTGGCGTCAAAGCGCACGTCAGCCTCGCGCAGCAGTTCTTCCCGCGCCAGATCGGGCCGGCCGCGCTGCGTCCACAGCCAGTCGTCGGGTACGATCACGTAGGGGGTGGCGCTGACGGTGTCCAGCTCGGCCTTCAGCTCCGGCGGGTAGGTGTAGGTCGCGCCCAGGCCAGGCGTGTCACGGCCGCTGACCATCACACCCTGCACCGGCTCCGGCGGGTAGGTCTGGGGCACGTTGACGACGATGACCTGCTTGCCGGCCTGGCTCAGCAGATTCCACAGCGCGGGCAGCGCACGGTGGCTGGCGTTCATCAGCCGGAAGCCGTAGGTGGCGAAGTCGCGCTCCCAGAAGTCGAACACGCGGTGCTTGCCCTGTTGCGCGCCGGTGACCATCGAGGTCCAGGCCTGGGCGGTGAACGGGTGTACCACCGACTCCAGCGGGCCCCAACTGCCCTCGGCCATCAGCCGCTGCAGGTTGGGCAGGTCGCCGGCCGCGACCCAGGGCTGGATCAGATCGAATGTGGCGCCGTCGAGGCCAATGATGACCAGACGGTTGGTAGATGATGACATGATATATTCTAGCGCAGCCTGATCATGGCTGCGATAGCCTCTTTTTCGTCGTCGTTGAATGTGCGCAGCAGGACCAGGGCGACGAGAAAAACCACCACGCCGGCCGCGCCCACCAAGGCAACTTCCAACAGCGCGCCCCACGTGTTCTCGGGCACGCGGCCGGCCGCGCTCAGCGTTGCCCAGATCCGGCTGCCGGCCAGGAAGACCCCGCCGGCCAGCGCGCAGGCCACGATCACCTTGATCAACGAAGGAGCCAATTGGCGCCAGTGGAAATGCCCGCGCATGGCGACCGTGCCCACGACGAAGTAAGCGCCCTCTGCTGCCAGAATGCCGTAGACCACGCCCATGGCCCCGTGGCGGGGGATGCCCCACCAGGCCACCAGGAAGCCGATCACCAGACCCAAAGCCAGGCCCAGCGTCTCCAACTTCTGCCGGCC
>JBFYTD010000468.1:0-3060 GCA_041300885.1 Anaerolineae bacterium
CGCTCCCCGCTCCCCGCTCCCCGTTTCAAAAGGACTCCCCATGACCCACCTCACCCTCGACGCCTCTTCCCGCCGCTCCAACGTACTGGCCCGCCGCGGCATGGTGGCCACCAGCCAGCCGCTGGCGGCCATGGCCGGGCTGCGCATGCTGCTGGACGGCGGCAACGCAGCCGATGCGGCGGTGGCCACGGCAGCAGCCCTGGCTGTGGTCGAACCCATGTCCACCGGCATCGGCGGTGACGCCTTCGCGCTGTTCTACGACGCCCAGGCCAGCCCAGACGCGGGCCGAGTAGGGACGTATCGAGACCAGCGCGTCACGGCGCTCAACGGCAGCGGCCGCGCGCCGGCCGGGCTACATCTGGCCGACCTGCGCCGCGCCGGGCTGAGCGAGATCGCGCTGGACAGCCCGCACAGCGTCACCACGCCGGGGACAGTGGCCGCCTGGGCCGATCTGCTGGCGCGCCACGGGACGATGCCGCTGGGCGTCGTCTTGCAGCCGGCCATCGAATACGCGCGCGACGGCTACCCGGTCAGCGAGATCATCGCCGTCAACTGGCAGCGCCTGGAGCCCAAGCTGCGCCGCCTGCCGTCCGGGTTGGAGCTGTTGCCCGGCGGCCGCGCGCCGCGCGCGGGCGAAATCGTGCGCCTGCCAGAGCTGGCCGGCACGCTGCAAGCCATCGCCGAAGGCGGCGCAGACGCCTTCTACCGAGGCGAACCCGGCCGGCGCATCACCGATTTCGTGCAGCAACAGGGCGGCCGGCTGGATCTGTCCGACCTGGCCGCGCACCGCTCCACCTGGGACGAGCCGATCTCCACCGAGTACCGGGGGCTACGGATATGGGAGTGTCCGCCCAACGGCCAGGGGCTGGCCGCGCTGCTGGCGTTGGACATCGTGGCCGGGGACGACCTGGCCGCAGCCGCGCCGGCCGAGCGCTGGCACCTGTTGATCGAGGCCATGCGCCTGGCCTTTGCCGACGCGCGGCGCTGGGTGGCCGACCCGGCCTTCGTCGATTTGCCGCTGGCCGAGCTGCTCTCGCCGGCCTACAGCGCGGCGCGGCGCGGCCAGATCGACCCGAGACGGGCCAACCCGGCCGCGCGCAGCGGCCTGCCCGCGGCCGATAGCCTGCCGGTGCAGCCCGCGCCGCGCAGCGACACGGTCTACCTGAGCGCGGTGGACGGCCAGGGCAACGCCTGCTCCTTCATCAACAGTCTGTATTATGGCTTCGGCAGCGGGCTGGTGGCGCCGGGCACGGGCGTGGCCTTGCAGAACCGCGGCGCGCTGTTCAGCCTGGATCCAGCGCATCCCAACTGCCTGGCGCCCGGCAAGCGGCCCTACCACACCATCATCCCCGCGCTGGCGACGCAGGGCGACGATCTGTGGGCCTGCTTCGGCGTGATGGGCGGCTTCATGCAGCCGCAGGGGCACGTGCAGGTGCTGGTCAACCTGCTGGACCTGGCCATGTTGCCGCAGGAGGCGCTGGACGCGCCGCGCTGGTGTTTGCTGGACGGCGAGCCGGACGGCGCTGTGGCAGTGGAGGCCGGCGCAGGCGACGAGTTGATCGCCGCGCTGCGAGCCAAGGGCCACGCGGTCGAGGTCAAGGCCGGGCTGGAGCGCATGCTGTTCGGCGCGGGCCAGGTGATTCGCCGCGACGCGGGCACCGGCCTGCTGACAGCCGGCAGCGAGCCGCGCCGCGATGGCTGCGCCGTGGGCTGGTGAGCCGCGCGGCGCGTAAAGACAAACAGGAGCCCGGCATAGATGGTCCGACAAGGGGGATGCGCGCGAGGGAGTGGTGAACTGGCGCCGAAGACGGAGGAGTTGAGGATGAAGCAGCGATGCCGCCTCCGACGCCAGATATATACAAAAATCCCAGCCCCCTGAGAGCGATGAAGAGTGCGATGACGGTGGTCTGGGATTTTGTATCAGGGTGGCAGTACACTCCAGGCAATAGGCGCCCGGAGTCAGGACCGGTCAGGGATAACCGTGTCCGGTTTGCGATACCATACCTGCTGGCGTCCAGCCGATGCTTTGCTTGCATTCCGCCGGCAGCTCGTTGATCGCCCGCCGCAACATACGACGCAGCACGTCGGCCTCGGCCAGGCCCTCCAGCTCGGCCAGATAGCGCAGTCCGGCCCGCTCTTGGGCAGAGAGGACCAGGCCGAAGCGCTCGGTTGTCGTGATGTTTTCATGACCGTTGCCAACGTTCTTTCGTGTTGAGGATCGAACGGCCGGCGCTGACAGACAATGTCAAGCGCCAGTCACAAAGTCGGTAGTCGTCAGCAACGCTGCCGATTAGCTGCGCGATGTTACTGGCAGGCTGCATTCCACTGCCCGGCAATGGCCGTGATGTCCAGGATGTCGATCGGGCTGCCGAACGGGGGCGCCACGTCGTAGGTGGGATCGTAGACGGCCGGGTTGTTCCAGCGCGCGGCGACCTGCATGATGTCATGCACGTCGATGCGGCCATTGCTGTTGAAGTCCCAGCACACCGAGGGCAGGATGGAGACCCGGTGGTCCTCGACTTCACCATAGGTCGTGACGCCGTTAGGTCCGATACCCGGTGGCCCAAGCCTGAAGCGGGCAAAGGTCGGCTGGCTGACGATCGCGTTGGCCGGAACTGTTACATTGACGTTCACGACACCTGAGGCCGCAACCAGGGTATTGGTCGCGACCTGCTCACCGGCCACGAACACCCCATCGCCGTTCCAATCGATCCAGACATTCAGGAAGCCAACCTGGCCGGACGCAGTCAAGGTCACTGCCACGGGGATGACAGCAGGCTGACCTCGCCGCAGCACTGGGAATGTCACGCCGTTCTCGTCGTCAACGCCTAAACCTCCGGTCTGGTTATTATCATCGCCGAGAGCATCTGGCGACGCCTGATACACAACCTCGGGATCCAAGGCGGTTCCCATGTATACGTATGATGTGTACGATCCTGTGGTGGGCGGGTTTCTGACCACGTTGACTTCGTGCCACGCCGCGCTATAGCTGCTGGGAGCATCGCCGTAGTCGAACGCCTGGACATAGGTGTAGGAGCTGACCGTGTCATCGTCGGTGGT
>JBFYTD010000469.1:0-3051 GCA_041300885.1 Anaerolineae bacterium
CCCGCTACGGCCGCGCGGCCGAGTGGCAGCGCATCGTCCAGTCCACCTATCACCGCGCCGGCCTGGGCGACGCCTACGGCTACAGCCTGGTGGCCACCGGCCGGGCTGAGATCATGCTCGACCCTATCGTCAGCGTCTGGGACTGCGGTCCCTTCCCTCCTATCCTGGCCGAGGCTGGCGGCTACTTCGGCGACTGGCAGGGCAATCGCACCATCAACGCCGGCGAGGCCATGGCCACTAGCAACGCCCTGCTGCCGGCGGTGCTGGACGCACTGCGCCGCGAGGGGTGAGAACGACCCTGCCGATGGAGTTGGCAATCAATAGTGGACGGGATCAGTGCGCCATGTTCAGGCGGGGATATCGCGACGCGCACGCTTGACAAGAATATCGGTATGTCGATAATCTCTCCCTAGGCTCCCCGGCTAAGCAGGATAGTGTCCTACCCCGCGTGCCTTGGCCGGAGTTCCCCGTTTTCCTCGCTTTTGTCGGTTTGTCGGTCCATCCAAGGAGGCAGTCGATGCGTACACTTTGGCAACGCGCCTTTGGCGCTCTCGTGTTGGTGATGGTGGTCGCGCTGGCTTTCGGGCCGGTGGGCGGCATGCAATCCTTCCTCAGCAGCGACGATGCCGGCAGCCGCGCGCCGCAAGGCGCTGCGGGGCTGAGCGCGCAGGCGCCTGGCACCCAGGAGTTCGGCGTCATCACGGCCAGCGAGCCGGTTGTCCCGACGCTGACCAAGCCGGCGCGCGATCTGCCGGCGGCAACCCTCGAATACACCCTCGACCGCGAGATCAACCCCCGCATGAGCTACAAAGAGGGGCAGGATCCCAACCGGCGAGTTGCCAGCGGCGTCGATCCCCTGCTGGCCGTGCAAGAGGCCGCGCCCCAAAGCTCGTCCAGGGCCTTCAGCGCGCCGCTGGTGAACATCCTTGGCCAGGGCTACTCGGGCGTTAACCCGCCTGATACGGTGGGCGAGGTCGGACCCAGCCACTATGTGCAGATGATCAACGGCAGCGGCGGCGCGCTGGTGCGCATCTACAACAAGTCGGGCGGGACGGTAGGCAACCAGTTCGCCCTGGACGCACTGGGCAGCGGCTCGTGCGCCAGCGGCTACGGTGACCCCATCGTGCTCTACGACACGCTGGCCGGCCGCTGGCTGCTGAGCGAGTTCGCCAGCAGCGGCAACCACCTGTGTGTCTACGTGTCGCAGACCGGCGATCCCACCGGCACCTATTACGCCTATGACTTCACCACGCCCTATTTCCCGGACTACCCCAAGTACGCGGTCTGGCCCGATGCCTACTACGTGACCACCAACGAGACGGGGGCCCCTGCGGTCTACGCGCTGGACCGGGCCAAGATGCTCAATGGCCAGGCAGCCACCTTCCAACGCTTCACCGGGGTGGGCCTCTCCGGCTTCGGCTTCGAGTCCTTCACGCCGGCCGACCAGGACGGCAGCGCGGCGCCGCCGGCCGGCTCGCCGGGCATCATCATGCGCCATCGCGATACCGAGGTGCACGGCCCCACCGGCTACTCCACCCAGGACATCCTGGAGCTGTGGCAGTTCAGCGTCAACTGGGCTACGCCGGCCAGCTCGTCCTTCAGCAAGGTGGCGGACATCCTGACGGCTGAGTTCTCCTCCGACCTGTGCGGCCTGACTACCTTCGCCTGCGTCCCGCAACCGGGCACTACCACCAAGCTCGACCCGCTGCGCGAGGTGATCATGAACCGGCTGGCCTATCGCAACTTCGGCGCACACCAGGCGCTGGTCGGCAACCTGGTCACCGACGTCAACGGCGCGGATCTGGCCGGCGTGCGTTGGTTCGAGCTGCGCAAGACCGGAACAGCGTGGAGCCTCTACCAGGAGGGCACCTACTCCATCGACTCTACCCACCGCTGGATGGGCGCCATTGCCATGGACGGCGCGGGCAACATCGCGCTGGGCTACAACGTCTCCAGCAGCAGCGTCTATCCAGGGCTGCGCTACACCGGCCGGCTGGCCGGCGATCCCCTGGGCGCCATGACTCAGGGCGAGACCGTCCTGGCGGCCGGTACGGCGCGCAACAGCAGCAACCGCTACGGCGACTATGCCGCCATGAGCGTGGATCCGGTGGACGACTGCACCTTCTGGTTCACCGGCGAGTACAACGCGGCCACCTCCTGGAGCACCCGTATCGGCGCCTTCAAGTTCGACCAGTGCAGCAGCGGGCCGACGCCCACGCCGACGGTCGGGCCGAGCCCGACACCGGTTCCCACCGCCACCCCCACACCAGTGCCCACATGCACCACCTTCACCAGCACCAACGTTCCCAAGACCATCAACGACCGCGCCAACACCACCAGCACGGTAGTTGTCTCCGGCGGGACCATCTCGGACGTCAACGTCACGCTGGGGCAGGTCAACCACACCTATGACGCCGATCTGGACATCTACATCAAGCATCCGGATGGCACCGAGCGCATGCTTTCCACCGACAACGGAGGCGCCGGCGACAACTACATCAGCACGGTGTTCGACGACGAAGCGGCTACGGCCGTCACGTCGGGCGCTGCGCCCTTCACCGGCAGCTACCGGCCCGAGGCGACGCTGAGCATCTTCGACGGCAAGGCTGCGGCCGGTACGTGGACCCTGCGCATCTACGACGACGCGCGCGGCGACACCGGCACGTTGCAGGCATGGAGCATCACCATCTGCACCGGCGGCGCAACGGCTGCCTTGGGCAGCGCGCCTGACCTGTTTGGCGAGTTAGCCATTGCGCCGTCCACCTTCAGCGTCAAGGCCGGGGCTGGTGGCGTACAGGTGGCCTGGCAGGCTACGGCCGCCGGCAAGCTGGCCGGCTTCAACCTGTACCGCAGCGCCACGCCTGACGGACGCGGCGATCTGGTGGCCTTTGTCCCGGCCGGCGCTGTCGACGGCGAGTACGCCTATCTCGACGTCGACGACGCTGCCGACCAGGCAGCCTGGTACACGCTGGAAGCTGTCGGCGCCGACGGCGCGGTGCTTCAGCATGTCATGGAAGGGCTGACGGCAGCCGGGAAGTAAGAGACAAGCAA
>JBFYTD010000470.1:0-3035 GCA_041300885.1 Anaerolineae bacterium
CGCCGCCAGGGGTTGCGCGGGCTGTGGGAGGCCGTGTCACAGCCCGTAGCCTGGGCCGCGCTGACGCTGACCCTGCGCACATCCGCCATCATGGTGCTGATCAACACGATCATGGGCACGCTGACGGCCTACGTGCTGGTGCGCTACGAATTCCCCGGCAAGTCGCTGCTCAACGCGCTGGTCGACCTGCCGCTGGCTATCCCCACCCTCGTGACCGGCGTGATGCTTGTGATTCTCTACGGTCCACAGCAGCCGCTGGGCGGCTGGCTGGAGCGCGAGCTGGGCTGGCGCATCATCTTTGCACCGCCCGGCATCGTGCTGGCGCTGCTCTTCGTGACTTTTCCTTTCGTGGTGCGGGCCGTGCAGCCGGTGCTGCTGAGCTTGGATCGAACCCTCGAGGACGCGGCCGCCACGCTGGGCGCAGGGCCGTGGACGATCTTTCGCCGCGTGACCCTGCCGCCATTGATCCTGCCGTTGACCAGCGGCGCGCTGCTCAGCTTTGCCCGTGCGGTCGGTGAGTTCGGCTCGATCATCATTGTGGCCGGCAACATCCCGCTGCGCACGCAGACGGCTGCCGTCTACGTCTGGGGTGAGGTCGAGTCGGAGAACCGTTTCGGGGCCAGCGCAGTCTCGGTCGCACTGCTGGCCATCGCTTTCACTCTGATCCTGGTGGTCGATCTGATCCAATCTCGCCGGGAAAGCGCCCAAAGCTACTCGCAGAAGGAGGGCGCATGACCCTCCCGCCTGCCCCTGCTGCCTCGTTTCTCCCGGAACGGTCTCCGGCGCCCTTGAACTGGCGCCGCCGATGGCTGCGCCGGGCGATGATTGCCATCGTCCTGCTCTACGCCGGTGGTTTGATCGTGGCGCCGCTGTTGGGCCTCGTTCTGGGCGCCTTAGCCGACGGCCTGGGACCTATGCTGGCGACCTTTCAAAACCCGCAGGTGCAGAAGGCCTTCGGTCTGACGCTGCGCATCAGCCTCTTGGTGGTCGTGATTCAAGCTATCTTTGGCACCCTGGTGGCCTGGATGCTGGTACGAGACGATTTTCGGGGAAAGAGGTTCATCAACGGCCTGATCGACCTGCCCTTCGCCGTCTCGCCGGTGGTGGTGGGCTACATGTTGCTGCTGCTTTTCGGCCGCCAGGGGCTGTTTGCCCCTGTGCTCGAAGCCACGAATATCCGCGTCGCCTTCGCCGTGCCAGGCATGGTGCTGGCCACGCTGTTTGTGACGTTGCCCTTCATGATCCGCGAGCTGGTCCCGATTCTCAAGGCCTTTGGTGTGCAACAGGAGCAGGCCGCGGCCACGTTGGGCGCCAACGGTTGGACCACCTTCTGGCGCATCACCCTGCCAGCCCTGCGTTGGGGCTTCATCTATGGCGTGACGCTGACCCTGGCCCGCGCGTTGGGCGAGTTCGGCGCAGTGCTGGTGATCGGCGGCGGCATCCAGGGCCGCACCGAGACAGCGACGCTTTACATCTATCGTGCGTTGGATGAGCGCCAATACGTCGGCGCGTACAGCGCTGGCCTGGCCTTAGGCGTATTCTCCATGCTCCTGGTGCTGGGGACAGAGTTTCTGCGGCAGCGCGAGGAAAAGAAAGCGTAGGGCAACTGCTCAGGCGGCGGGCCAAACGTTGGTTTCGACACTTGCGCCTGCGCGCAGTGCAGGTGTATGCCGACCGCAGCGGCGGCTACTCAACCAACGTTTGGCCCGCCGTCAGCAACAGCGGGCACTTCAAATCTGGCAGCAGCTTGTGCAGCAGCGGCCTGAGCCGCCACGGGGCGTCGGGGCTGCGCACAGCGACGCCGGCAATAACCAAATCGTAGGACAGCGACGCCAGTTCCTCGCGAATCACCAGTTCAGGCGCGCCCTGGCGCAGATGGAGCACGGCGCCCACCTGCATGACAGTCAGACGCTGTGCTGCTTGCTGCATCGTATATCCCGTGGCGACGTTGGCCGACAGAAGGCTTGAGATATCATCATGGGCGGGAAGGGCGCGCCTGTTCGACGCGTGCGGCGCCACCATCAGCGCTGTCGTCGCAGCCCCGCTGGCGCGCGCCAGGCGAGCTGCCCATGCCAACGCCGCATCGTCTACCGGATCGCCGCGCACGATCAGCAGCAGCCGGCGCAGCGGCCAACGCGGCCGGCATGCGACCAACACAGAGGCCGGGGTCCCTGGCCCCGGCGCCGAAGCGCGGCGCTCAGCGCCGGCCTGCAGCGGTCCAGGCAGATTGTGGTCCAGGCAGGGCAAAATCAGCAGCCGATGCGCAGAGTCAGCGCTGAAATCGGGCCAGCCCCCTTGGGCAGCCAGCGGGTCCAAACGGCCCAACGGCGCGGTCAGCAGCGCCGCCATCTGGGCAGCATAGTTGATAATCGCGGTCTTGTCGCCGTGCAGCGGCTCCCGCAGCCAGACTTCGGTCGGCTGCGTCGCTGGCTGGGCAGGCGTCTGTTCCTCGCCAACCGTCGCCAGATTTGCCAGCCACATGTCGATCAGCGCCGGATCTCCCTGCACCAGATACACCTGCCGCGCAGCGACGGGCTGGCCGGCTGCTCGCTCCAGCAGCGCCGCAGTCACATCCGCGCGCGCTGCGTGATCCGCCGGATCGGCCATGGCAACGGTGATACAGCCATCGTCCTGGGCAACGGGTAGCGCACGGCAGCGCCTGGCCACGACCAAGGGCAACAGCCGGGCCGCGTCGCGGTCAGGGGTCAAGTCTCTCAGGCTCAGGAAGGCTGCGGGAAGGTTGTCGAACACGGCCAAGGTTGAGAAGACCTCCATGCGAATAATATCCACTGTAGCAACGACCGATGACACCCATCGTGATAGGCTCGTGATAAAGCCGTGACAGCGCGGAACGGGGCAGGTGGCAGGTGGCAAGTCGCAAGTGGCAAGTGGCAAGTCGCAAGTCGCAGGTGGCAAGTGGCAAGTCGCAGGTGGCAAGTCGCAGGTGGCAAGTGGCAAGTCGCAAGTCGCAGGTGGCAAAGACAAGTCACCCTGTCACCTTGTCACCCTGTCACCCTGTCACCTTGTCACTCCCG
>JBFYTD010000471.1:0-3030 GCA_041300885.1 Anaerolineae bacterium
TTCCTCCCAGCTCCCCTCAGTTCCGCAGAGTTCCTCTGCGTTTACATGCCAGCCGTCGTCTCTAGCGCCCGCTGCGCCTTGTAGCGCCGCCATTTGCGCCAGATCACGGCCACGAGCACGACCAGGGCGATGAAGGTCAGGATGGGCAGCAGGATGGCCATGACGCTGACCACCAGGGCGACGATGTCCTCGATCGTGCTGACTATGGGATTGCCCAGGCCGCCGGTGGTGGCTGTGACCACCGGCCGCACTGTAGCCTTGGCCGTATGGACCCCGCCAGCTATCAGGATGCCTGCGCCCAGCGCCAGCGCCGGGTGCACGTCGGTGATGACGTTGGCGTTGGCCGCGAAGAGGATCGCGCCGGCCGCCGGCCGTATCACGGTCTGGATCACGTCGTTGGCGTTGTCCACCAGCGGCACCTTGTCCGCGACGATCTCGATCAGCAGCAGCACGGCCAGCAGGCCGATGACCCACGGGTTGGTCAGCCAGTCGAAGGGCGGCTGGAGGTTGATCAGGCTGGTGAAGCGGGCCGTCAAGGCCACGATCAGCAGCGGCAGATAGGCGTTCAGGCCGGCTGACGAGGACAGGCCAAAGGCGGTGAAGATGCCCGACAGGCTCTCGATCATGGTTGCGTGTTCCCAAATCCAGACGGACTTCGGATGCGGCCAGATCGGCCGCTTCCGAAGTCCGTCAAACGGCTGTTAGCTGCCGCTCTCTCCGGGCTTGTCAGCCGGCTCGACGGGCAGCTCGACCGGCGGATCGTAGACCGACGGTGCGGCTGGCGGCTCGGGGATATACTCCTCCGGCACGATGCTGGTTTGCCAGGACCTGGTGTCGAGGCCGATCTGTCCGTAGAGGTGCGATTGGACCAGGGTGGTGATGAACTGGGCAGCTGGCAGGGTGAAGAAGAGGCCGACCACGCAGAGGATCAGGCCGACAATGCTGCCGATCAAGCCGAAGACCAGCCCTGCGATCAGGTACATGATCGTGGCGATGATCACCTCGCCCACATGCTCGCGCGTGAAGCTCAGGATGTCGCCAAAACGGAAGGCGCTGGATAGTTCCTCGGTCTCGGCCAGACGGATGTAGATGACCGGCGTGGCCAAGAGGACGATGATCGCCCAGAGGATCATCAGGCAGCTGAAGCATACCGCCAACAGCCAGCCGAAGGCGGCGGCATCGTTGTTGCCAATCAAGGCAAAGCCGAAACCCGTGGGCAGCGCGATGATGATGGCCGGCAGCGACCAGACAAAGACAGCGACGACGGCCTTGACGCCCAGCACCAGCCACTCGCCCCAGCGGTCTTTCCACTCCGGCATGGGGAACAGGTCGCCTCTGCGCACGTTGCGCAGCACCTCCAGGCCATAGCCTGCGATGATGAAATAGCCAAGGATGCCGATCAGAATCGGCGAGAGCAGGCTGGCCAGGATCAAGACCAACGTGCCGATGGCCAACTTGTTGACCCAACGGGGGTCCTCGAAGACGAACGAAAAGGCCTTGCCGATGTTCATACAACCTCTCCTTAAGGAAGACGCAAGGATCTGTGAGAGCCTGCGCCTCGTGATGAAATGAATAGGGACTTGGTGAGCTGATTATACCAGACAACGAGTCAACCCACAACCGGGGAAGCTGCGGCGGTGAATGGCGCAACTTCCCCGGTCTGGTTGGGGCGACAGTGGAGGACTACCCTTTCGGCTTGGACGACTCCGATGTCGGGGTGACGATGATCGTGCCATCCGGGCCGACGACCATGGTCGTCTCTTTGGGCTGCGATTCGGCCGGCGGCGCGGCCGACGCGGACTTGGATACGCTGGTCTGAGCCTTCGCTGGCCGGCCCTGCCCGATCTGCGCGTACAGGTGTACGGTGACCAGGGTTCCCAACATGGTTGCCGCCGGCAGCGTCAAGGCCAGGCCGATGCCGCACAGCAGGATGCCGATGACGCTGCCTACCAGGACAAACGCCAGTGTCAGGAGGGTGGACAGGATCACGGCGATCACCACGTCGCCGATGTGGTCGCGCGTCCAGACGTAGATGGCGTTGAACTGGAAGCCGCTGCCCAGCTCGCCGGTCTCGGCCAGGCGCAGGTAAATGGCCGGCGTGACAAGCGCCACGGCGATGCCCCACAGCAGCATCAGGCACGAGGTTACGGCGATCATCATCCCGCCAGAGAGGTTGAGCAGGCCGCTATTCAGGTTCAGCATGCTGTCGCCGATGCCGGTGAAGACGTTGAGGACGATCAACGGCAGGCTCCAGACGAACAGGATCAGCAGCAGCTTCAGGCCCTCGATCAGCCACTCGCCCCAGCGGTCGCGCCACTCAGGCAGCGGGCGGGCCGAGCCGGCGCGCACGTTGCGCAGCACGTCCAGGCTATAGCCGGTGACGATGGCCAGGCCCAGAAAGCCGACCAACACAAACGTCAAGGGGATGCTGACCAGCAGGATCAGGCTGCCGATCAAAACCTTCGAGAACCATTGCTTGTCCTCGAAGATGAAGCGAATTGACTTACCAACGTCCATGGTTGTTCTCCTTACTTACGATTGAGACTTCGGAAGTCGCCACTTGAAGCGCTTACTTGCCTGAGCTCAGCGACTTCCGAAGTCTTTAGCTTTGGCTAGGTTTCAGTGTGCGCACTCGAACGTCTATACGCAGGATCGTGGGTAAGGTTGCAGGAGGACAGTAGGCAGTAAGGGCGCGAGCAGCCTATATCGCCCCGGCCTGGACTGTTGACTGGTTACTGTTCACGGTCAGAATGGCAGCCCCATCTCCGCCGTCAGCCAGGCGCGCAGCAGGTTGATCGCCAGCAGGAGCAGCAGCGCCAGGGCCAGGCCGGCTGTCAGCAGCGGCAACGCATCACGCCAATCCTCGGCCCGGCCATCGCGGCGCAGCGCCAGCGTCACCAGCATGGTCATCACCAGCGTCAGCATCATCAGCGTGCCGGCGGCGCTGAGCAGCGCCAAGGGGTAGAGCAGCGGGGCCCACTCGCTGCCCACGGCTGCAACGATCAGCGCGATCAGGCCCAGCAAGAGCAA
>JBFYTD010000472.1:0-3024 GCA_041300885.1 Anaerolineae bacterium
CGTGCCCTGGCCGTCCACGTAGACCTCGCGCACGCGGTGGCCGGGCGCCTTGGGGGCGATCATGCTGACGTCCACGAAGTCGGGCGGGTTGATCTGGCCGAAGCGAATGTTGAAGCCGTGGGCGAACATCAGCGTCTTGCCCGGCGTCAGGTTGGGCTCGATGCTCTCTTTGTAGACCTTGGCCTGCATCGTGTCGGGGATGACGACCATGATCACGTCAGCCTCGGCCGCGGCCTGGTCGACCGTCCTGACCACCAGCCCGGCCGCCTGGGCCTTGGCCCAACTGGGCGAGTCGGGGTAGAGCCCCACCACCACGTCCATGCCGCTGTCCTTCAGGTTCAGCGCATGGGCGTGGCCCTGGCTGCCGTAGCCGATGACAGCGATCTTGCGTCCACTCAAACGGCCCAAATCTGCGTCTTTTTCGTAAAATAGGGTTGCCATAAGTCCTCTTTTGGTAGATTGGGAGATTGGTAGACTGGTAGATTGGTCGGGAAACAGGTTCACCGGGACGAACAGACCAATCTACCAATCTACTAGATTCCCATCTTCCGACCATTGCGCTTGCCCGTGCCATTGACCTGAGCCGACTTCAGCGTGGCCCGGCCGCGGGTGATGGCGACGCGGCCGGTGCGCACCATCTCGCGGATGCCGTAGTGGCTGAGCAGGTCGATCAGGCTGTCGATGCGCTCCTCGGCGCCGACCACCTGGATGATCAGCGAGTCCAGATCGATGTCCACGATCTGCGCCCGGTAAACCTCGACGATCTGCATGATCTCGGCGCGCGATTGGCCCTCGGTGCGTACACGGATCAGCGCCAGCTCGCGCACCACCACCGGCTGGTCGGTCACATCTTCGACGCGCGTCACGTCGATCTGCTTCTCGAGTTGCTTGACGGCCTGGTCCACCATGCGCTCGTCGCCGTCCACCACAAAGGTCATGCGGCTGATGCCGGGCTCCTCGCTGTGCCCGACCGCCAGGCTCTCGATGTTGAACCCGCGCCGCCTGAACAAACTGGTCACCCGCGTCAACACGCCGGGGCGGTCTTCCATCCATGCGACTACTGTGTGTTTCATGTGTTTGATGCTCCTGGGTTGGTAGATTGGTAGATTGGTCAGACGTCGGGCCGACCAATCTACCTGTTTACCTTTTTACCAATTTACTACTCTACCAATCTACCAACTTGGCTGCACGCCCGAATAACCCTGCACGACTCCCGGACCGGGCCGGCGTAACATCTCGCCGACGGCCGCGCCGGGCGCCACCATCGGATAAACGTTGACCTCTTCCTTGACCTGGAACTCGACCAGGAAGGGGCCGTCGTGGGCGTTGGCCCGCTGGATAGCGGGGAAGACCTCGTCGTTCTTGGTCACCCTCAGCGATGCAATGCCGTAGGCCTCGGCCAGCTTCATGTAGTCGGGGCTGAGCATGGGGGTGCCGGCGTAGCGCTTCTCGTAGAAGAACTGCTGCCACTGGCGCACCATGCCCAGGAAGCCGTTGTTGATGATGCCGATCTTGACGGCCACGTTCTCCTGCACGATGGTGGCCAGCTCCTGCAAGGTCTGCTGGAAGCCGCCGTCGCCGACGATAGCCCAGACCAGCTCGTCGGGCTTGGCCAGCTTGGCGCCGACGGCCGCCGGCACGCCGAAGCCCATGGTGCCCAGCCCGCCGCTGGTAATCAGTTGGCCCGGCCGCAGGTGGGTGAAGTATTGCGCCTCCCACATCTGGTGCTGGCCCACGTCGGTGACCACCGTGCATTCGCCTTTGGTGGCGTACCACAGTTGGCGCATGACAAAAGGCGGGATCAGCTCGTCCACCTCCTGGGTGGCGATGTCCACCTTGTCGGTGGTGTCCTGCCAGCCGCGGATGGTCTTCAGCCACTCGCCGTGGGTGTTGGGCTGGATGCTGGGCAGCATAGCGCCCAGAGTCTGTTTGCAGTCGCCCAACACAGTCACCGTGGGCCGCACGTTCTTGCCCACCTCGGAGGGATCCAGTTCGAAGTGGACCACCTTGGCCTTGGGCGCAAAGCGATCCAGCCGGCCGGTGATGCGGTCGTCGAAGCGCATGCCCACGGCGATCAGCACGTCGCACTCCTGCACCGCGTGGTTGGTGGCGGCCTCGCCGTGCATGCCGCCCATGCCCAAGGCCAGCGGATGCTGTTCCGGGATGTTGCCCAGCCCTAGCAGAGTCGTCACCACGGGGATCTCCGCCCGCTCAGCCAGCGCCATCAGTTCCTGCTGCGCCTTGCCCATCTGCACACCGTGGCCGGCCAGGATCAGCGGCCGGCTGGCCTGGTTGATCAGCTCCGCTGCCTTGTCGACCGCGTTGGGCTCCTGGCGCAATACTTTGTGCAAGCTGGGTCGAGTCAGTTCCTCTGGATAGGTCCAGTCGATCTTGGCGTTCTGCACGTCCTTGCAGATGTCCACCACCACCGGGCCTGGCCGACCGCTGCGGGCGATGAAGAAGGCCTCGGCCATGGCGTCAGGCAGGTCGTTGATGTCGGTGATCAGGTAGTTGTACTTGGTCACCGGCATGGTGACGCCGGTCACGTCGGTCTCCTGGAAGGCGTCGCCGCCCAGGAGGTTGCTGGCCACCTGGCCGGTGATGGCCACGATGGGGATCGAGTCCATCATGGCGTTGGCCAGGCCGGTCACCAGGTTGGTGGCGCCGGGGCCGCTGGTAGCCATGCAGACGCCCACCTTGCCCGTGGCCCGCGCCCAGCCCTCGGCCATGTGGACCGCGGCCTGCTCGTGGCGCACCAGCACGTGCCGCACCGGGTAGGCCGGCATGGCGTCGTAGGTCGGCAAAATCGCGCCGCCCGGATAGCCGAAGACGATATCGACGCCCTCGCGCAGGATAGTTTCCCAAACGATCTGAGCACCTGTCCGTTCCATAAAGTTACACCTCTTTCGATAGGTTGGCTCTGAATTGGCCCAACAAAAAGCCTCAGCACACTCGTGCTCCTGTCTGCGCTCCACGTTGAGTCAAACAGGGACAAACTGGCTGAGGCGTCGTTGCTTCACGGGG
>JBFYTD010000473.1:0-3020 GCA_041300885.1 Anaerolineae bacterium
GTCAGCGGCGTCACCTGGTGCGACGCGCTGGCCTACTGCCAATGGCTGAGCGGCAAGACGAAGCGACGCTACACGCTGCCTGGCGAGGCGCACTGGGAGAAGGCAGCGCGCGGCGCCGACGGCAGGGCCTACCCGTGGGGCGATTGGGCGCCAGGGCGCTGCAACCAGGGCCAGGCCGAAATCGCCGCAGCCGACGCTTATCCGGCCCAAAGCGCGGCTGGTTGTTGCGACATGGTGGGCAACGTACCGGAATGGACCAGCACGCTGTGGGGCCCCAACGTCCTGGAGCCGCGCTACCGCTACCCGTGGGTGGACGATGGCCGGGACGACCTGGGCGCCAACAGCCAGGTGCGGCGCATCGTGCGCGGCGGCGCGGCGGCGGACCCGCCCGACAAGCTGCGCTGCGCCGCCCGCAGCAGTACATTGCCCTTGCAGCCCGGGCCCTTTGGCAAGCGACACGGCTTCCGGGTGATGATGGCGCTGGGACCCGACAGTCCATCAGACCCATTCTGCGGATCGGAAGGATGACGACCATGATGGTGGAACAGGAAGTTCGAACTCAACAACGCCCTTCATTCCTGGCTTATGCGCAAATGCACCGCGCCGTGGGCGAGGGGGACGATCTGTGGCAGGACCTGGCGAGACGCGTGAAGGAGGGCAAGATCATCCCTATCCTGAGCAACTCGCTGCGCGACGATCGCTTCATGCGCCTATTTGGTATAGACAACAAGTCGCTGGCCTCGTTCATCGGCGAAAGTTGGGCGGCCAGCGACCAGGTCGGCTATCCCATGAACGACGCAGACAACCTGGCCCGAGTTGCGCAATACCACCAGGTCACGGCCGGCAATCCCGAAAAGGCTAAGCGTGACTTCCTGGATTTCATGGTTCAGGGTTTGCTAGGTTTTGCCCAGAGCACCGACACGGCTGCGGCCGCAATCATCGAGGACAAAAACCTGGGTGCGACCCCCGATCTCTTATTCACCGATCTGGTCTCCGAGCTGGGGTATCCACCGCTCCAAACTGGCGAAGAAGACCTGATGACCCTGCTGGCTAAGCTGCGGCTGCCGATCTACATCACCACCAGCTATTACGATTTCCTGGAGCGCGCGTTGATCGCCGATGGAAGAAAGCGGGTGCGCTCAGAGGTCTGTACGTGGTCCGGCCAGATCTCAAAGATCGACCGGCAGTTTCTACCTGACCCAACCGAACCCACGCCCGACGAGCCCTTGGTATTTCACCTCTTCGGCATGGAGCGCTACCCGCACACGATGGTCCTCAGCGTGGACGATTATCTCAACTTCCTGGTTAACATCTTCTTGCGTGAGACGGACGCCAAGACCAGCCAGAGCAAAGGCGCGCCGCCGCCGATTCCAGCCTATCTTTGGGAACGCATCGTGGAGTTGCCGTTGCTGATCATGGGCTTCCGACTACACGATTGGGACTTCCAGGTGCTGTATCGCGGCATCGTGACCGCCAAGCCGGCGGTGGCACAGCGCGACGCCGGGGTCGTCATTCAGGTTAAGCCCGACCAGCAGAATGGCTTCACCAACCCCCAACGGGCGGAGCAGTACCTGCGCGACTATCTGAGCCAGGAAGCCAACTTCAGGGTGGAATTCCTCACGCCTGATGAATTCATCGTCAAACTCTATAAGACTTTCAAGCAACGATCGTGAGGGCCGCATGACCATCGAGTGCAACAATCCCTATCCAGGACCGGAGTCTTTTGCGCGCGGCGATGCCCGGCCGTATTTTGGCCGGGATCAGGAGACCAGCGACTTGACCTCGCTGGCCGTCACCGAGCGCCTGCTGGTCTTTTATGCGCCTTCGGGCGCGGGCAAGACGTCCGTGCTCAACAAGCGCGTGATCCCGCGCCTGGAGGAGAAGCTGTACGAAGTGCTGCCCACGGCCCGGGTCAGCGGCGCGGCCAGCCTGCCGGCCGGGCTGCGCAACGTCTACGCATATAACCTGATGCTGCGCCTGGCGCCCAACGACCCGCAGCCGGAGCGATTTGCCGAGCTCAGCCTGAGCGATTTCCTGTGGCACCTGAGCACCGAGGACGGCAAGGCCTACCACTACGATCCCAGCGACGCAGCCCTGCGCAAGGCGACGCCCCAACGCGACCTGTGGCCGCGGGTGCTGATCCTCGACCAGTTCGAGGAGATCATCACGGCCTACCCCACGTACTGGAGCCACCGGGAGGACTTTTTCCGCCAGGTGGACGACGCGCTCAGCTCGGATATCATGCTGCGGGTGATCATGTCGTTGCGTTCTGATTACGTGCAAGACCTGGAACGCTACGCCGGCCTGCTGCAGCACGGTCTACGTGCGCGCTATCAGATGTTCTTGATGGGCACACACGACGCCCATTTAGCGATCGAGGGTCCGGCTTCCGCCTGCGGGAAGACGTTCGAGCCGGGTGTGGCGCAGCAATTGGTGCGCAACATGAGCCAGGTGCGTGAGCCGGATGTCGACGGCAAAATCCGCACCGTGCCAGGCGAGGCTGTGGAACCGATCCAACTCCAGGTGGTGTGTTATCAGCTTTGGGAAAGCATGAAACAAGCGCCAGGCAACAAGATCGAGATGAAAGATTTGCAGCGCCTGGCGCGCGCGTCCCTGGCTGCGCGCGCGGACAGCGACCAGTTGACCCAGCGCCAGAAAATTGAGCTGCTGTCAGCCTTCGTCGACGGCGCGCTGGGCGCGTTCTACGAGACGGCCTTGGAAAGAGCACGCGAGTCCGCCGCGGCGCATGTAGACGAGGCGTTTCTGCGCAGCTGGTTCTCGACGCAGTTGATCACCGAAGGCGGCACAAGGGGCTTCATGCAGCGGGGACATGACGAAAGCGGCGGCGTGCCTGAGGAGGTCGTACAGAAGCTGGTGGACAACCACCTGCTGCGCAGCGACACGCGCGGCAGCGTCCGGCTGGTCGAACTGATCCACGACCGCTTCGTAGAACCGATCCGCACGGCCAACCTATGGTGGAACGAGCGGCGCCGGCGTGAACAGCCGTGGGTTGACGCGGC
>JBFYTD010000474.1:0-3020 GCA_041300885.1 Anaerolineae bacterium
CGGCCCAGGATTCGCCGCCCCGAAGCGGCCGGTTGAACCCGCATAAAGGCGCCCAATTGAAGTGGCAAGGCCGGCCCCCCGAGTTCGACACCAAACGCTGTAAGTTGTTGATTTGTATAGAGGCGCCCCTTCAGGCTGCCACTACAGCAACGACAATTGAGCGTCGACGGCGGGTTTCTTGACGTTCAAGGCGGCCAGCACGCTGGCTTGCTGGGGGTTGATGGTGGACATGCCCGTCACGGGCGCGGCGCGGTTGATGCTGACGCTGTGGCGCTGGATGCGGCGCAATTGCGCCAGGGCCTGATCAGGGCTGAGCTCGCTCTTGGCCAGCTTCAGCCGGTGCCTCATCACCCGGTGCAGGATCAACGCCAGGAAGCACAGCATCGCGTGCGCCCTTATGCGCTGCGGCAGCCGGTGGTACACCGGTGCAATGTCGATCTCTGACTTCAGGACTCTGAAGCCGCGCTCGATGTCGGCCAGCGCCTTGTAGCGGCTGACCACGTCCTGCGGCGTCAGGTCTGCCACGTTGGTCACCAGCAGCAGCTTGCCGTCCATCAGTTCGGCCTGCGCCTTGGCTGCCTCATCGACCGTATAGGCGAACAACTCGCTCTTCAGGTCGACCTTCACGATCTTGGCCAGGTGGGCCTCGCATACCGCGTGATACAGCCGCGCCTTGGCCCCGCTGTCCGAGAGCTTGCGCCCTTTGGTCTTCACGCCCGCGTCCTGCCCATCGAGCTTGCCGGCCCACCGCTGCGCCTGGTCGTGCAGGGCAGCAATGCGCTCGTTGCGCAGCAGCGTTTGCTCCGCCGCACGCTGCGGGTGATGCGCCACCACCAGGCGCAAGTCCTGCCAGCGCGTCTCGTCGATGAGCTCGTGCTGCGCGGCGCCGGCCTTGGCCTGGATGGCCTGCAGCACCTCGGTGAACTCGCCATAGCGCCGGCCGGGCACGGCCAGGATGAATTCCAGTGCGCGCTGGTCTGGCAGCTTGATCTTGCCCAGCTCTTCCAGGTTGTCCAGTGACAGCAAGCCGCGATCGGCCACCACGATCAGCCGCTTGATGTGCGGGAAGCGCTGCAGCACCTTGCGCAGCGTGGGCAGCAAGGTGGGCCCTTCGGCCTGGTTGCCGTCAAACACCTCGTGGTAGATCGGCAGGCCCTCGGCCGTCTGCACCACGCCCAGCATGAACTGGCGGGCAATCACGCCCTCCTTGGCCATGCCGTAATGCCGTACGTCGCCTTGCTGCTCGCTCAGCCCGGCTGCACGGATCGTCGTCAGGTCGTAGAACACCATCGACATGTCCTGGTCGACCAGGGGCCGCAGCAGGCCGGCGACCACGGCGTCCACATCGGCGTGATGGTCCATCAGCGCATCCATGCTGCGCAGCAACTGCTGGTGCGTCAGCGCCGCAGTGTCGATCTGCGGCATGTAGACGGTCTGCAGCCAGCGCAGCACGCCCAGCTTGGAGTCGGCGTCACACAGGCGGTTGAACACCATCACCCGCAGCGCAGGCTCCACCGCGGTGGTGAACCGAGCCTTGCGGAATACGCCGGCCAGGGCATCGAAGCCGAGTTCGCACCAGATTTGATCGAGCGCGCAGACATCGCCAAACGACAAGGCCGCGTCGAATTCCAGCTGCGGCGGCGATGCGGCCGAAGAGGGCAAGCCCTTGTGGCGCAGCAGGCCCGCCAGCAGCGAATCCACACCGCCACCCACCTCATCGAGTCGGCCCAGCGAAGCCACCGTGCGCTGGCGCGGTTGGCCCGCCTCATTGCGGTAGGACTCAACCAACTGCAAGTAGGTGTGGCCGCCAGACTTGGTGGGCTTCAGGAACATGGCAGCGAGTATAACGCCGTGGTGGCACATTGCCACCACGATTGTTATCTGACATTGCCACTACGCAAGTTTTTCCGCGCGCCGCCAAGTCGTTGATTTCATTGACATCGCGACAGAGAAGCCGCGAGGAAACTGCGTTTGGTGTCGAACTCGGGCGGTACGGGCGGCCGCGGGTATCGTGTTCTTCTTTGCCATCGTGTCGTTCATGAATGCCTGGCTGATCGGCAACTTCCAGCCGACGCGGGTGTTCGTGGTCGCGTTCCTGATCGACTTCACGTTGCGAATCTTCGTCAATCCGAAGTTCGCGCCCAGCCTGATCCTGGGGCAGTGGATGGTGCGCAAGCAGCAGCCCGAGTACGTCGGCGCACCGCAGAAGCGATTCGCATGGGCGATCGGCTTCGTCCTGGCGGTGGTGATGCTGTACCTGGTCGTGATCAATCATGTCATCGGGCCCATCAACCTGATCGTCTGCGCGGCCTGCCTGGTCCTGCTGTTCTTCGAGACGGCCTTCGGCATCTGCATCGGCTGCAAGGTCTACAACTGGTTCAACAAGTACCAGGCGCAGCTGTGCCCAGGCGGTGTGTGCGAGTTCGAGCCTGCACGCGGGGCTGGCAGCAACTGGGCGCATGCGGCCGTGGTGCTGGCCTTCATCGGCGTCGTCGGGGCCTGGACCAGCCACGTGGTGGCCAACGACCCCTACGCCCGCGCGGTTGCCCCAGCCGCCGTGCCAGCCGCGGCCACGCCTGCGGTGGATGCGGCCGAAGCCGAACGCTGCAAGGTCCCCGACTTCGCCAAGGCCATGGGTCATGAAGAAAAGTGGAAGCTCCACAACAACTGCAAGTGAGGGCGCCTGTCATGACATTGCTGACCGTATCGCGCCGCCGCTGGCTGGCCGCCCTTGCCGCCGCCGGTGCGGCACTGCTGGTGTCCTCGGCCGCCCACGCGGCGCAGTGCCGGCCGGGGAGGGGGCGAGGGCGCTGGGGAACTGAAAACCTGGCTTCCTGAAAACCTGCCGCCCTGGCGCCCGCTCGGCCCGGCAGTCGCAAACTGGGAGTGGTCGATATCGCCGGTGCGAAGGTGAGGAACTTTGAAGTCACACGATGCGTGACCAGGCACAACCAAGACCTGCACATCGAGGAGGCGATGCTGGAGCACGTCTTCGAGTACGGCGTGTCGGGCACCGAGGC
>JBFYTD010000475.1:0-3382 GCA_041300885.1 Anaerolineae bacterium
CGATCTTGCCCTTCGGGAGTCGGGCAAGGACAAGGTGATCCTGATCGCCCACAGCACCGGCGGCGTGGTGGCGCGCAACTACCTGCTGCGCCGCGGCACAGCCAAGGTGGACCAACTGATCACCATGGGCACGCCCTACATCGGCAGCCCTGTGTGCGCCCGGGCCATGGAGGTCGGCGATGACATGGGGATCGGTGGGCACTTCTTCGGCGACTTCGGCGTTGGCCTCCATCCCAAGGAGGGCAAGGCGCTGGCCCAGAACTTTGCCGGCCTGTACGATATGTTGCCGTCGTCGCTGTGGTTCACCCCCAGCCCGGCCGATCAAGGCGCAGCCCCGCCGCCTTACCTGATCCGCAGCTACACGCAAGGGGGGACGACGGTGGTCCTGGAGCCGCTGGACTTCACCCAGAGCACGGCCTGGCTGGCCGGCCGGCGCAATGCCACGCTGCTGAACAACGGCCTGATCTTCCAGGGCATTGGCAACCTGTCGCTCCTCACTGACCAGTACTTCGGCCAGCGCATCGCCAGCACCGGACGGGAGACACCCAGCCGGATCGAGTACTCGCCGCGCCAGGCCTGCGCGGTTGTCTTTGGGTTTAACAGGTGCATCCCGCTGCCGGAGCTGGCCTTCGCCAAGAACAGGCCCTTCGGCGACAACACCATTGCGCTGCGCAGCGCCATCGGCGGCAATCTGCCGCCCGGCGACGACCGCTATTACGTGTTGCAGGGCGTCGAGCACATGAAGCTTCCGGCCGATCCCAACGTCCATCTCCTGCTCCTTGAGATGCTGGGCGGCCTCAGGTGCGGCGGCGGCGGCCTGCCAGACAACCTGGAGAGCATCGAGACCTTCACCGGCAGCGAGATCACCCTGATGGGCACGGCCGACCTGCACATCTTTGACGCCGCCGGCAACCACACCGGGCCGTTGCTCAATCAGCCGGCCGGCATCGAGGACAATCTGCCCGGCGTCGATTACTCGCTGGGCCAGGACAGCGTGGTCGTCTCTGTCCTTTCCGGCGGCCCGTACACCGTGCGCGTCGAGGGCCAACAGCTTGACGGCGCGGCCTTGCTGCGGGTGAGCCAGGTGACGCAAGATGTGACCACTAGCACGACCATCTTCGCGGGCATGCCGATCTCCGGCACGACGACGGCTTCGTTCACCTTGGCCGGCCCCGGCCAGCGGCCGTCGGCGCTGACCTTCCAATACACGCCCAGCGATCCGGCGCAGACCGACCCAGGCGTCGTCCTGACCGGCGTCGCGGCGCAGGACATCAACCCGCCCGTCACCGTGTTGACCCGGGACACGCAGACCAACCTGGTGACGGCCACGGCCAACGACGGCCCCGTTGGCTCCGGCGTGGCCCGGATTCTGGTCAGCACGGAATCGCCGCCACTGAACTACGCCGTCTACAGCGGGCCGTTTGCCGTCCCGGCCAGCCTACACTGCGTCTCGGCGCTCGCCGTCGATCAGGCCGGCAACGCCGGCTTAGCGCAGACCGTCTGTCGCACCTGGTTGCCTCTAGTGCGCCGCTAAACGCTTGTTGCGCTGACGGATGAAAGCAAAGAACGCAGAGGTGATTGCTCAGCCTCTGCGTTCTTTCTTGTTGAAACCTGCGGACAGAAGAAACCGGGTTCGTGAACCGCCGCTTACTGGCGACGCATGGGTCCATTCCAGGAAAAGGCGATGACATGCTCGTTACCTCCTGATCGCTGTGCATCGTTTCGCGGCTATGATAACACAGCCCTGCCTGATGCGCAAGAGATCGATTTTTCGCCGCCTGCCTTTGCGTTTTCGCTTCAGTGGGCTATAATGCATTGCGTCAAACCCTGCCTCATCAGTATTGTCTCGATTGGAAACTGCTTTGCCCATGCCTGTACCTCCTGCTGCTTCCCGCCGTATTCTGGCTTTGTTCGCCCATCCCGACGACGAATTGTCCGTGGGCGGCGCCCTGGCGCGCTATGCTGATGAGGGCGCAGCTATCGTCTTGGTCTGCGCCACGCGTGGCGAGGCCGCTACCATCTACTCGCCGCCGGAGTACGGCGCGACGGCCGAGAATCTGGCCGAAGTGCGCACGCGCGAGCTGGAGTGCTGCTGCGCCGTGCTGGGCATTGGCGATCTGCGCTGGCTGGACTGGCCCGACGGCCGTGTCGCCGACCTGGATCGGCATGAAGCTGTTGCCCAGATCGTTGCTCTGCTGCGAGAGCTGCGGCCACAGGTCGTGATCACGCATCCCGATCACGGCGGCTACCCGCACCCTGACCACATCGCCGTTCATGACATAGTCCTGACAGCCTGGCACGCCGCTGCTGATCCTGATTTTCAGCCCGATCTGGGGCCGGCCTGGGCGGCAGCGAAGCTTTATGCACGGGCTATCCCGCACAGCTTCTTTGAAAACAACCCGTCCTTTGCTGAGTTCCGCATCGACCTCAACGGCCAGCAGTTGCCCTTTTTCGGCACCCCCGACGACGAGATCAGCACCGTGCTGGATGTGGCTGCCTGGGTGGATCAGCGCATGGCCGGCTGGGACTGCCACCAGAGCCAGCACAATCCGCATAACATGTGGAGCGGCGTCTCTGAAGAGGCGCGGCGGGCGTCGGCCAGTCGCGAATACCTGCAGTTGATTGCCCATCGCCTGCCAGTCGTCCCACAGCACGAGACCGATCTGCGGACGGGCATGGAGCCAATCGCCGCCGACGATAGCGACGCCGGCGATGAAGTCGCAGCGGCCGCTGCTGGGATCAACGACGACAGCGAGCAGGACGCAGTGGATCCGGCCAGCGCCGCTGCGGGCGACCGCTTGCTGATCGCCCTGCGCAGCCGCCGCACCTATCTGCTGATCTACCAGGACTACCTTAAGCGCTCCCCCAAGCCTGACTTTGCCGAGTTGTTGACCGCGCTGATCGAGCACACCCACGAGGCCATCGCCTTGCTCAGCAGCGCGCTGCGGCGCATCGACCGTAACCCCATGCGCGCCGGCGTCAACGAGAAGCTCTTAGGCCAGGGGGGCAGCCGCAGGGTGGCGGCCGGCAAGCTCAACTTTATCATCTTGGGCGCTGCCAACAACCTGAATTGGTACGCTGAACAACTGGCGCGCAACGACCCGCCGGCGATCCAGGCTGTTTGGCAGACGCTCTTCGAAATCGAAACGGAGGATCAGCAAATGGCCAAAAACTTGCTGGCCGCCATTGAACAGGCAACCAGCGAGGGGCCTGGCTTCCGTCAAGTGTAGTTTTCCTGCAAGGAGGCATGGAAACCAATGGAAATCAAGAGTATCGGTATTTTGGGCTGCGGCCAGATGGGCTCCGGCATCGCCGAGGTTGCGGCCAAGGCTGGCTATGAAGTGATGGTTTGCGAGGTGAGCGATGCCGCGCTGACCGCAGG
>JBFYTD010000001.1:0-20354 GCA_041300885.1 Anaerolineae bacterium
TCGCTCATGTCGATCACGAAGCGATAGTGACCGGCGTCGATCAACTCCCGCACCTTGGCCTCGACCGTCGGGGCCTTGCTGCTGTCGATCCGTCCATGCAGAGTGATGAGGACGCAGCGCTTCAGTTCATGGGTCTCGATGCTGAAATTCGCCATGGGGTGCTCTCCTTAATGCGACAGGGTGGTTGCTGAGGGTTGGCTGGATAGAAGGTGACTGGCTGCTATCGTAATGCGTAATGCGTAACACGTAACCCGGATTGGTGGGAGTCGTGTCCGGGATTCCGGGTTCCCGGTTACGAGTTACGCAACACAGAGTCATGCGCGCTTTTTGGCAGGCGGCGGATCGGCGAAACTGGCAATGGCCTGGGCGCTGGCGCTGTACACGCGCAGCACCGACTGCAAGCCGGCCAGCTCCAGCACCTGGATCACGCGTTCGCCGGGCGCAACCAGGCGCAGGTCGCCGCCGGTGCGCTCATTGCGCAGCAGCTTGGCCGCGCTGATGATGACCCGCAGGCCGGCGCTGCTCATCTCGCTGACGCCGCTCAGGTCGAGCACAATGCGGCTGTGGCCCTGGGCGGCCAAGGCTTGCAGCACACCCTCAAGCTCGGGGGCTGTTCTGCGATCCAGTGTGCCGGCGGGTCGAACCACCGCACACGATGCCAGGATTTCCGTGGTGATATCCATAGAGCGGCAGTATACCACGAGGCGCGGTGATGCACAAGCAAAACGACAGGGCTTCTCAAATGGTTGGGCCAGGCTCAACTTCTGTGACAGGGAGCCACTTCGCTGCAAGCTCGTCGCGAGGCGTAGCGGAGCCAACACCTACTACCTGCTCAACGACCACCTCGCGTCGACCGCCATCACCACCAACAGCAGCGGCGTGCGCCAGACCGAGTTGCGCTACTATGCCTATCCTGCCCCAGTATCCTCCCCGGCGATCAGCGCTGCCATCTGCAACCTGCAACCTACCACCTGCCCCCCACCTCCGCCCGTTCCAACAGAATCGTCGCCACGGCCAGCCCGACGTAGATCCAGAACAGGCTGACCATGTGCGGGTAGGCCAGGTTGAACAGGTAGTGATCCAGCACACCGCTGACCAGCACGCCGGCCACCGCGCCGCTCAACCCCAGCAGCAGCGCCTCGCGGCGGTCGTCGAGGAGGCCGGCGCGCGCCGTGCGCAGCACCATGACGAAGAAGACGATCATTGCCAGCAGGAAGGCCAGCAGCCCCACGACGCCCATGTTCTCGGCCATCAGCAGGTAGACGCTGCTGACTCCCAGGTAGAGGTCGATGTCGGGCACGCCGCTGAAGCCGACGCCGAAGACCGGATAGCGGCTGATCAGGCGCAGCGCGTCGCGGTACTCGCCGAAGCGCATCTGCGTAGCCAGGTCTTGGCCCTGGATGCCGGCCACGAAGCGGGCGACGTACTCCTGAGTCTGCGGCAGCAACAAGAGCAGGAGCAACCCTACGACGCCCAGCCACAGCAGCTTGCGGTAGCGCAGCAGGGCGATGAAGACGATGGCCGAGGCCAGCCCCAGCATCGCGCTGCGTGAGTAGGTCAGGTAGAGGCAAAGCACGGTGAGGCCGAACATGAGGGCCACCAGCCAGCGGCGAAAGAGCGGCCGCGGGCTGAAAAGCTGCGGCGCCAGCAGGGCCGAGAAGAGAATCAACATGCCGCCGAAGGTGTTGGGATCGATGGCCGTGCCGATGGCGCGCATGGCCTGCTCGGGATCGTCCTCCACGTAGCGCAGCGCGCCGTAGCCGCCGGGGTAATCGAAGCGGGTCAGGGCGTTGAAGATGCGCACCGTCCACTCCTCGGGGATGACGTAGAACGCGATACCGATCACAGCCGCGCCCGCGCCGGCCAGCATCAGCACCCGGCCGGCCCACTCCAGGTCCTCCTGCTGGCGGATGACGTTGATCACCACGAAGAAGAGCAGGATGCCCAGCGCGATCTCGGCAAAGCGGCGGATGGTGGTGACGCTAGGGCGAGCGTTGGCTGCGCCCAGGGCAAAGGCGAAGATGGCCAGAATCAGGAAGGCAGCCACGGCCAGTCCCATGGACGAGCCGACAAAGCGCCGATCGCGGCCTGTCAGCAACCCAATTGCCCAGACAAAGACAAAGGCTGCCAGCGCCGCGTCCAGAAAGGTCGGCTTGAAGCCCAGGCGGAAGGGAAAGGTGGCGAAAGGCAATAACGCGGCCACCAGAATGACGAAGGTCAGCCCCCAGCGCGGGCTGCGCAGGGCCAGATACGCGGCCACAATGCCCAGGCCGGCGGCGATGGCCAGCAGCGGGCCCAGGATCGCTACGATGATCGCGGCCAGCGCGGCCGTGGCCAACAGCAATCCGGCCAGCGACGCCGCGGCCACGCGCCGGTTGGGGTTGAAGAGCAGAAGTTGCACGCGTGAGATGAACGTTTGAGTCATACTACTGGTCTGCGGATGAGCCGGTCTTGCCGGTCTTACGCCGTGAAACGTAACTGGTAACAGGAGATGCTGTACGCGAATCCGGGTTACGTGTTACGCATTACGTGTTTCGCTACGGGCCGCCGCCCGGCGTCTCGGAACGCTGCACCATGGGCAGGTAGATGAAGTCATCCAGACCGGCGTACGTCCCGAGCACGATCGCGTCGTTGGACTGCCGCGTCCCGTTGGCGTCGAACACCGGCAGGCGCACGCCGGACGCGGGGTCGTACAGGCCCAGTTGCAGGGTCATGTCGCTGGTCAGCAACACGCCCAGCACCGGCAGGCGATGGATGTGCTGCACCAGCTCGCCCGCGTCCCACAGGCTGCTGGGATAATACCCTCCGGTCAAGGGGATGTCAAACGCCGCCACGGTCTCGCCCTGTGCATCCACCAGGTGCGCGAAGACGGTGTAGTCGTGCGCCGGCTGCTGCAGCGCGCGCCACTGCGAGTCGATGGTGATCTCATCGCCCAGCGGGAATGCCTGCGGTATAAAGCTCAGTTGCTCCAAGGCGAGCTCATCGCCGAAGGTGTACAGGGCCGGCGCAGCGGCTGGCTGAACCATGTCTGCCTCGGCCAGCTTGAGACCGCCCAGATAGACGGCGTCGCCCAGGGGGTTGCCCGCCTGGTCGGTCGCGTCCAAATGGCTGTCTCCCTCGGGAGAATAGCAGTACATGGTGACTTTGATGCGGCCCAAGCTGGGCAAGAGGCCGCGCGCGCTGGGATTCAGTGCCAGCGTATAGGTGTCGCGCAGCACTTCTCCTGGCTGCCACAGCGAAGTCGCATAGTTGCCGCGCCCTGGGAAGCGCGCAGTCCAGCCGTGGGGTGTGTTGGCGCCGTCTAGCAGATGCAGCGCCACGGTATAGTTGTTGGGGGTCTCCTGCAAGCTGCGCCAGACCAAGGTCACGTCGACCGTGTCGAATAGCCCGATGCGCTTGGGTTCGACGCGGTAGCCTAACAGCTCTGCAAAGTCTCCGAACACGGCATCGACTGGCTCTTCGCCGGCGAGCAGGGCGGTCGACGCGCTGCGCGGCGGAGGCGCATACAACGGCTGGATCAGCAGCGGCGGTATGGCCAGGGTCAACACCAGCAGTGCAGCCGGCAGCAACAGGGGCGCGCCGCGCTGCCAGCGCGCGGGCGTCAACCGATCCAGCCCCAGCACCAGGGTGAAGCACGCGGTCGAATAGATGGGTAGGAAGTAGCGCCCGGGCGGCTCCGAGGTGCCGGCCGACTTGACGAAGTTGACCACGAATGCCCCGACCAGAACCAGCAGCGCGGCGGCCGCAGCGATACGCAAAACCGGTTGGCGCTTGTCCAGGATCGTCAGCGCTACCCCGACCAGGGCAACCAGCGAAACGGCGCCCAGCACGGCGACGAGGCCATGCGGCAAGGCCAGCGTTTCGCTGCCAAAGAAGCCCCAGAAGGTCATAAAGGCGAATCCGGCGGCGTGCAAGGGGTCCAGCAGCCGGCCACGCGAGACCTGATCAGCCGGGGCCAACACGCCCTGCACGAAAGAGGTGGTCACGTCGGCATAGGCGCCGAAGACGTGTCCGTAGAGCGCCTGGTTGCGGTTCAACCAGAGCACGATGGGTATGCTGGCCAGGCCCACGACCCCGATGGTCGCAGCCAAGCGCCTGCCAAAGCGGCTTCTATCATGGCGCCAGGACTGCACCAGTGTGATCAGCAGCGTCAGCACGACCATCGGCAGCAGGACGAGGCCGGAGTACT
This sequence comes from Anaerolineae bacterium, assembly GCA_041300885.1. Taxonomy (GTDB): domain Bacteria; phylum Chloroflexota; class Anaerolineae; order JAAEKA01; family JAAEKA01; genus JAAEKA01. Next base: position 4,190 of record JBFYTD010000001.1, read on the forward strand.
TCGTCATGATCGCCATGCCCGTCACCAGCATGGCCGCGCCCAACACCCATGGATTTGGTCTGCGCAGGAGAAACCAGAGACACAGGTAGGCGCACCACGAACCCAGCGCGCCGACCAGGATGTCGTTGCTGACAACAGCCGAGGAGAGCACATACTGCGGAATGAACGCGTTCACGGCCATCATGGCGACAGCCAGGATGCGGCGCGGGAACAGCAGCAGACCGCTCAGGTACGCCGCTATCAGGCCAGCCAGGCCGATCAACGCGGAGAGCAGACGCAGGACGTGCATGGCGAGAACCGGCCCGCGATAGGGGAAGTTCTCGGCGTCTGTGTGGACAGCGACGTTATGGTCGTCCTGGCTGTGCGACGTGCGGATGTGTGGATTGCTAACGACAGGCAGATCGCTGCGCACGTCGAAACCGGACAGAACCACACTGCCCAACAAGTAGTAGAGCGGAGGCTGGCGAAACTGATGGACCGTTGTCAGGCCTGTGGCGGGGACTACCTGGCAGAGATCGGTGGAGGATGGGATGACGATCTGGGTGTCAGGTCTGGGCAGGCTATGGTTCAGTGCGATGTAGCGCGCATACTGATAGTGCGCCCATTCGTTGTCCGACTCCCACAGCGGAATGGTGATGCTGTAGATTAGGGTGAGAATCAGGAACAGCACGCCTACCGCGATCGCGCCCCAATGAACGCGCACAGCCTCGCGCCAGCGCTTGCTCCCCGTTCGCTCAGGCTGGCCCGTTGGCGCTGTACCGCTAGACCAACGCACGGTAAATCTCAAGATGGCGGTCCGCGATGGCATCCCAGGTGAAATGGCTGGCCAACGCGCGCGCGCCCTGGCTCAACTGGCCAAGCTGCGTTGGCTGCTGCCACAGGTGGGCTGCCGCCTCGGCCAGAGCCTCAGGGGAACGCACGGGGACCAGCCGGATGTTCTTCCCATCCTGCAGCTCAGGAATCTGCACCAGCGGCTCAGTGCTGATCACGGGCAGGCTGTGGGCAATCGCAGCCATCAGGCTGCCGCGCCGGAAGCTGGCCCCGTCGCGATAGGGCAGCACGGCGATGTCCGAGGCGAAAAAGTTCGCCGACACTTCAGCGGCGGCGGTGAAGCCGGTCCAGCGCACCCGGTCGCTCAGGCCCTTCTCGTCGACCAACGCCTGCACGCGCAGCAGATAGGCATGGTTGGTGGGGTCGCTGGCGCCTACCTGGCCGCCGATCATCAGCAGATGCGCGGGGATGCCGCCCTCGACCAGCCGGGCCAACGCCAGCATCAACTCCTCGCCTCCCTTGCTCTCGTTGAGAAAGCCAAAATAGCACAGCAGCAAGTCGTCCGGCCCCACGCCCCAGCGAGCGCGCTGAGCAGCGCGCTGGAAGCCGGCGGGCGGGTCAGGCTGGATGTTGGCGCCGATGGGCACCTCGTGCAGTTTGCCTGCCACTGACTGCACCTGCCGCAGGCGGTTGGCATCCTCGGCGTTGGTGAGGATCACAGCAGCGCTGTGCTGCGCCAGGGCCAGGTTAGCGCGCCAGCGCAGCGGGCCAGCCTTGGGAAAGATGTAGGGGGTGCGCAGGTCGTGGTAGGTGACAGCCACCGCACGCGGCCATGGATCCTTGCGCAGCGCGCGCGGCAGCAGGTTGATGGCCGGATGCAGGTCAAAGGCCGCGGACTGGTACTGGATGTGCAGCACGTCCGGCTGGATGTCGCGCACCACCTCACGCACCTGCCCGGCCAGCCGCCAGCCCCACGTGCTGATATTGGGGTAGACGTTGGCAACGCCAGCCGGCGCCAGATGCGCCGGGCCAGCCTCGTGGCCGGTCAGCACGTGGACATCGACGCCGCGCCTGGACAGCGTCGAGCCCAACGACCAGGTGTAGTCGCCGACGCCGCCCTGCATGGGGGGGAATTCACCAGTCACGAAAAGTAGGCGCATGAGCGGGAGTCTACCTGAACCGGCTTTGAAGTCAAGTTCTGGGGTTGGCAGCCACGGGATAGCGCAGCCCAGAGCGCAGCACCTGGCCATAGGCGGCCATACGCGCGCGGCGCATGGACTGTTGGGCGCGCTGGCCGGGCAGAACGAAGCCGGCCAGCCACTTGGCCGCTTCTTCGGCCCATTGCAAGACGAAGGTCAGCAGCAAAAAGCTCCGCACGGCGGCCGCGGCCAGCCGGCCATGATACTTGCGCACGTAGCGCACGCGTGAGCTGTGGAAGCGAATGTGGCGCGCGGCCACCACCTGCTCGCTGGACTTGCCCTCGTAGTGGGTCACCACGGCCGCCGGCAGATAGACCACCTGCCAGCCGGCGTCCACGGCGCGGCGGCACAGGTCCAACTCCTCCGAGTACATGAAGAAGCCCTCGTCGAAGCCGCCGATCTGCTCCAGCACAGCCCGGCGCACGAGCATACAGGCGCCGACCACCCAGTCCACCCGGCTCGTTGCGTCGTCAGGCAGGTCGAGCGCGTAGTAGCGGCTGAGGACGCGGTTGCGCGGCCACCAGCGCTGCACGATCGTGCTCTCCAGGAAAAAGGTGACCAAGGTAGGAAGACGCCGCCGCGAGGATTGCAGGCTGCCGTCGCCATAGCGCAGTTGCGGACCGACGACGCCAACCTCAAGATACGTTTCGGCATAGTGCAACATCAGGCCCAGCGCAGCCGGCGCCAGCTCGGTATCCGGGTTGAGAAACAACACATAGCGGCCGCGGCTGACCGCCAGCCCCTGGTTGTTGGCCGCAGTGAAGCCCAGATTCTGCCGGTTGGCGATGACCTGCACCCAGGGAAAGTCCTGCGCCAGCATGGCCGCGCTGCCGTCGGCCGAGGCGTTATCCACCACGATCACCTCAACCCGCCAGCCGCTGGTCGAGTAGCCGGGCGTATCGAGACCCACAAACAAACCGTCGCTGCTGGCGACAGACACCAGGCAGCGACGCAACAACTCCCGCACGTTCCAGTTGACGATGACGACCGACAGGTCGGGCGGCGCAGGGTTCATCACAAGCTGCGCACGACCACGTAGTCGGCCAGGTCCAACAGGGCCTGGCGGTGAATGCTGGCCGGCCATCCTGCCAGGCAGGCTTTGGCCGTCTCGACGAACTGGAGCGCCTCCAGTCGGGTGGCTTCGATGGCCGGCGACTGGGCGATGTCGGCGATCAACTGGCCCAGCGGGTTGCCGTTGCTGTGGCCATTGCCTGAAGCCTGCATGATCTGCAATGCCTCCGGATGAGCCTGGAGGTAGTAGAAGACCGGCAGCGTCACCGTGCCCTGGCGCAGATCGCCGCCCACCGGCTTGCCTACTTTGTTAGGGTCGCCGACGAAGTCCAGCACGTCGTCCATGATCTGGAAGGCCATACCGACGTTGTAGCCATAGTTGCGCAGCAGCTCGACCTCCTTCTCTGGCGCGTCGCCCAGCACCGCGGCCGACTCGGTGGCGGCCGCAAAGAGCGCGGCTGTCTTGCCGTAGATGCGCTGGTAGTAGGCGTCCTTAGGTTGGGACCAGTTGCGCAACGCATAGAGCTGGCGCAGCTCCCCTTCGACGATGGTCATCAGCGTCTGGGAAAAGATCTTCATCACGCGCACGCTGTCGGTTTCGGCAGCAAAATAGGCCGCACGGGCGAAGACGAAGTCGCCGGCCAGGATGGTGGCGCCCTGGCTCCATGAGGCGTTGAGCGTCGCCTGGCCGCGCCGCAGCAGCGAGCCATCGATCACGTCGTCGTGTACCAGGGTGGCCGAGTGGAGCATCTCGACGGCAGCCGCCAGCGAGACAACCTTATCGTTGTCGGCCGCGGCGTAGAGCTTGCTGGCCAGCAGCGCCAGGGCAGGGCGCATGCGTTTGCCGCCGCTGCCCAGCAGCAGGTTGATGGCGCTGGCCAGCGGCATGAAGACCTCGCCGGTCGCCTGCATCTTGGCATCGACCCGCTTCAGATCGTCGGAAATCAATTCGAGCGCTTCAGCGTGGCTGCTCAAGGTCTTCACACTCCTCGCAGACAGTACATAGCCTGGCTCAATCGCTTTTGTTCTTACAGTCATGTCAATTATGTCCGTCTAAGGCAAGCTTGGCAAATACGGCTTTGGCCAGTGTGTTGGTGGACTCAGCTACCTGCGCCAGGTCCGTTTTTTTGATTTCGGCCAGACCCTGGGCAATCAACGCAATGTAGGCCGGCTCGTTGCGTTTTCCACGGTGCGGATGCGGCGTCAGATAGGGCGCATCGGTCTCCAACATGAGACGATCCAGGGGCAACTGGTCCAGCAGCGCATGCAGGTCTTTCGCGTTGCGGAAGGTCAGCGGTCCGCCGAAGGAAAGCGCCATGTTCCAGCCGAAGGCTTCCTGAGCCATCTCCAGGTCGCCTGAATAGGCATGGTACACACCAAGGATAGCATCCTCTGCCCGTTGCATCTGTGCGCCAGGCACCCATTTGCGCAATGCATCACGCAGATCGGCGTGCGCGTCCCGGCAGTGCAGTACCACGGGCAAGTCCAGCCGGGTTGCCAAGTCAAGCTGCGCCTCGAGCGCGGCCCACTGCTGTGCATGCGGCACGCGCTCCCAGTAATAGTCCAGCCCGATCTCGCCGATGGCCACCACCTTGGGATGCCTCGCCAGCTCAGCCAGCTCGGCAAGCGTGCCGGCGTTGAACTCTGCACAGTCGTTAGGATGCACGCCCACCTGCGCGTACACGCCAGGATACTGCTCAGCCAGCTCGATGGCCTGGCGGCTGGTAGGCAGGTCCACGGCTGGATTAATGATCACTGACACCCCCGCCTCCAGTGCGCGCTGCACCACCGCGTCGCGGTCGGCGTCGAACTGGTGGAAGTTGAGGTGGCAGTGGGTGTCGATGAACATGGTAGATTGGTACGTTGGTAGATTGGTACGTTGGTAGGTCGGTGGACGCCGCTGACCGCGGGGCAACGATGACCAATCTACCAATTTACCAATCTACCGTCCTACTTCAGCCCCGCAATCTCCAACCCCGCATCTAGAATCGCCGGCACCAGGTCCTCACGCGTGGTCTCGGTGTAGACGCGCACGATGGGCTCGGTGCCGCTGAAGCGGATCAGGAGAAAGCCGCCGTCTTCGGTGTAGTACTTGTAGCCATCGTAGCCGCTGAAGCGCACGACGCGCAGGCCGGCGATCTGCTCCGGCCGGGCTGCGTCCAGGCGCTCCTTGGCCAGAGGACGCTTCTCGCCAGGGAAGCGGGTGTCGATGCGGCTGTAGTAGTAGCGGTTGCCCACCTCGTCGAACAGCATCTCCACCAGCTCCGACGGCTTTTTGCCGGTCTGCACCATGAAGTCCAGGAAGAGCAGGCAGCCCAAAATGCCGTCGCGCTCGGGCAGGTGGTCGCCGAAGGCGTAGCCGCCGCTCTCCTCGCCGCCGATCATGGCGCCGACCTCCAGCATCTTGGGCGCGACGTACTTGAAGCCCACACCCACCTCGTACACGTCGGCGCCATACTTCTGGCCCAGGATGTCCAACATGCCGGTGGTGGACAGCGCCTTGACGATGGGCCGGCGGTCGCCGCGCACCTTGAGCAGGTAGAGCGTCATCAACGCGTAAGCCCGGAGCTGATCGATGAAGATCCCGTTCTCGTCGGCCAGGCCCATGCGGTCAGCGTCGCCGTCGTTGATCAGTCCCACGTCCGCGCCGGTCTGCTTGACCACGGCCAGCCCCGCGTCGACGTTGGGCGGGATCGGCTCGGGGCGGTCCATCTCGGGGAAGTCGGGGTTAACGCCGCCATGGACCACGATCACCTCGGTCTTGCCGCCGGCCAGTAGCTCGTCCAGCCAGCCCGCGCCGTTGCCCCACATCGCGTCATAGACGATCTTAAGCCCGGCGTCCTTGATTCGTTCCACATCCACCAGCGCGCGGATGCGGGCCAGGTAGGCCGGTTTGGGATCAAAGGGGCGCAGCAGCCCCACGGCCTCGGCCTGCGCGGCCGGGATGCGCCGCACACCGTCCACGCTGGCCGGGATCATCTGCTCGATTTGCTTGAGCCGGTCGGGATCGATAGCGCCACCCGAGGGGTCGCGCACCTTGAAGCCGTTGTCGGCCGGCGGGTTGTGGCTGGCGGTGATGTTGATCGCGCCCAGCGCCTGGAGATGCACCACCTGGAAGGAGATGGCCGGCGTGGGCGTCGGTCCCTCGCAGAAGTGGACGGGGATGCCGTTGCCGGCCAGCACCTCGGCCGCGGCCAAAGCAAAGGCGCGGCCGGAGAAGCGCTTATCGTGGCCGATCACCACGCCGCGCGCCAGCTCTGCCGGCTTGAAGCTGCCGGCCAGGTAGCTGGCAAAGCCCTGCGCGCAGCGCCGCACGTTGTCGAACGTATAGTCCTCGCCGACCACTGCACGCCAGCCGTCGGTGCCGAAGATGATGTTGGTCATGGTTCATGTCCTCTTTGACGATGATGGGAAGGCTGCCGCGAACGTCACGAGTTACTCGTTACTCGCTACGCTGGCAACTACCTCATCCAAGATAGCCTGCGCCTCGTGCTCCAGCGCCTCCACCGGCCGATCCGCGCTCTGGATCATCACCCGCACCACCGGCTCGGTGCCGGAGTAGCGCACATTGATCAGGGTGTCGGGGCCGAGGGCGTCGCGGGAGCGCTGGATCTGGGCCTGAACGGCCGGCAGCTCCTCCAGCGGCGGCTTGCTGGGCACCTCAGCCTTGACCAGCACCTGCGGCGCCTTGGTCAGCACGCGGCCGGCCAGGTCGGAGAAATGCTGCCCGCGGCTGCGCTGGCCGAGCAGCAACCGGCTCATGCGCAGGGCCGTGTAAAGCCCGTCGCCGGTGGTCAGGCCGTATTCGAAGAGGATGATGTGGCCCGACTGCTCGCCGCCCAGCACGTGGCCTCCGGCGCGCATGGCCTGCGACACCCACTTGTCGCCCACCTGGGTCCGCTCCAGCCGCACGCCAATCGCACGCAGCGACAGGTCCAGCCCCAGGTTGGCCATCTGGGTGGTGACGACCGCGTTGCCGGCCAGCTTGCCCTGGGCCAACAGATCGCGCGCCAGGATGGCCAGGATATAGTCGCCATCGCGCTCGACGCCGGTCTCGTCCAGGAACTTGCAGCGGTCGGCGTCGCCGTCGAAGACGAAGCCGATGTCGGCCATGGCCGCGGTCACGGCCAAGCCGGCCCGCTGGGGACCGTCGCCTTCGGTCCCGCAGTGAACGTTGATGTTGACGCCGTTGGGCCAGACGTTGAGCGCAACCACCTCAGCGCCCAGGCGGCGAAAGACCTCGGGGGCCAGATAGGAGGCCGCGCCGTTGGCGCAGTCCAGCACCACGCGCAGCCCGCGCAGCGCATCTGGCCCGCCCACGGCGTGGAGCAGGTGGCTGACGTAGGCCTCGCCCAGGTCGCGTTTGAGTTGCACCGTGCCGGGCAGGCCGTTCTCGTGCCATTCGTGGTTGTCGTCCAGCGCCAACTGCTCGATCTGCTGCTCCAACTCGTCGCTGGCCTTGAAGCCGTTGCCGTTGAAGACCTTGACGCCGTTATCCCAGTAGGGGTTGTGCGAGGCCGAGATCACCACGCCGAAGGTGGCGTTGATGTGGGCGGTCAGGAAGCTAACGCCGGGCGTGGTGAACTCGTCCAGCAGCACAACGTCGGCGCCCTGGGCCATTATGCCGGCCAGCAGCGCGCTCTCCAGCATTGCGCCGGAGCGCCGTGTATCGCGGCCGACCACCACCACCGGCGACTGGCTGCGCTCGCGCGCTAACTGGCCGATGGCCCGGCCCAGCCGCAAGGTGAATTCAGGAGTCAGCGGCCATTCGCCGGCCTTGCCGCGGATGCCGTCGGTGCCGAAAAGTCTCATGTACTTCATCCGTAGGTGATGCGCGGCACGTGCCGGTTGCGCTGATTGGCCTCCAGGTCGGCCTCCACCATGATGCGCACCAGGTCGCCGAAGGTCACCGACGGCTCCCAGCCCAGCTTCTCGCCCGCCTTGCTGGCGTCGCCCACCAGCAAATCGACTTCAGCCGGCCGCATGAAGCGCGGATCCTGCACCACGTACTGCTGCCAGTCCAGGCCCACGTAGCCGAAGGCCTCCTGGCAGAACTCCTGCACCGAATGGGTTTCGCCGGTGGCGACGACGTAGTCGTCGGGCTGATCCTGTTGCAGCATCAGCCACATGGCGCGCACGTAGTCGGGCGCATAGCCCCAGTCGCGCCGCGCCTCCAGGGTGCCCAGACGCAGCTCGTGCTCCAGTCCCAGCTTGATGCGCGCCACGGCGTTGGTGATCTTGTGGGTGACGAACTCCAGGCCGCGGCGGGGACTCTCATGGTTGAACAGGATACCTGACGACGCAAACAGGTCGTAGCTCTCGCGGTAGTTGATGGTGATCCAATGGCCATAGACCTTGGCCACGCCGTAGGGCGAACGTGGGTAGAACGGTGTGCTCTCGCGCTGCGGCACTTCCTGCACCTTGCCGAACATTTCGCTGCTGCTGGCCTGATAGAAACGAATCTTGGGATTGACCAGGCGGATCGCGTCGAGAATCCGGGTGACGCCCAGCGCGGTGAACTCGCCGGTCAACACCGGCTGCTGCCACGAGGTGGGCACGAAGCTCTGCGCGGCCAGGTTGTAGACCTCAACCGGCTTGTGCTCCTCCAGGATGTTGATCAGCGAGACCTGGTCCAGCAGGTCGCCCTGCACCAGCGTCACCTGGTCCTGGAAGTGGCGGATGCGGTCGAAGTTGACGGTGCTGGAGCGCCGCACCATGCCCAGCACATCGTAGCCCTGGGCCAACAAAAACTCGGCCAGGTACGACCCGTCCTGGCCGGTGATACCGGTAATTAAAGCTCTTGGCATGTGGTTTTCCTTCGTAGTGAGGGTGTCAGGGTTCAGGTGTCGAGTGTCAAGTGTCGAGTGTCAAGTACTGGGTATCGACACCATGTTTGCAACCTGCAACCTGTCACCTTCTCACTTGTAACTCGGCAGGCGTTGGATCGGTTGCGCCGATGCGTACCTGCTCGCGCCAGTAGTCCAGTACGTCGAGCAGGCTCTGCTGGAACGCTATCTGCGGCTGCCAGCCGGTGTGCTTGGCTATTCGGGTGCAGTCGGCTACGACACTGGGCACATCGACCAACCGCGTGCGTTCCGGGTCCTGTACCACGCTGATCACGGCACTGGACGCGGGAATCAGTATGTCCAGCAGCTCGCGCACCGAATGGGCCTGGCCCGAGCCCAGGTTGTAGACCTCGCCCGGCCGGCCGGCCGTCAGCGCCAGGTGGTAGCCGCGCACGATATCGCGCACATCGCTGAAGTCGCGCGCCACGTCTAGCCTACCCACGGCCATCTGCGGCGGCCGCAGGCCGGCCTCGATCTCGGCGATTTGCGAGGCAAAATCGGGGGCCACGAAGCCGCGACGCTGGCGCGGCCCGATGTGGTTGAATGGCCGCACCCGGATGGCCTCGACCTGTTGGCTGAGCCAGTACTGCAAGCCCAGCAGGTCCTGCGCCACCTTGCTGACGGCGTAGGGCGACGTGGGGCGCAGCGGCGTGTCCTCGTCCAGCGGCAGATCGGCCGGCGAGATGGCTCCGTACTCTTCGCTGGAGCCCACCACCAGCACCCGGCAGGCCACGCCCAACTGCGCCACCGCCTCCAGCACGTTGAGCTGGGCGCGGATATTGTTCTCCAGCGTGAACCAGGGGTCGTGACGGGACAGCGAAGGGATGGGCTGGGCGGCCAGGTGGAAAAGATAATCGGGCCGCGTCTCCTCCACGATAAAACGCACCACTTCCAGCCGCGACAGCTCAGCCGGATAGAGCGCCAGCCGCTCGCGCAGATGGGCGATGTTGTCTAGCCGGCCATAGACGGTGCCGGCCACCTGCCAATCGGTATGGGCCAACAAATACTCGGCGAGATGGCTGCCGACGAAACCGGAGATGCCGGTGATCAAAGCCCGCAAGGACCTACTCCCTTCAACGACTGAGTTCTGGCCACAGATTATAGCGCAAGTGTCCTTATTTTCCTAAAGGCTGCACGATCGGCCCGCAGTTGCGCGCATCGACAGAACAGCCTGTAAGTCAATGCAGATGCGGGCACGCTTCGCGGATCACGCCAGCCACGTACTCGATTTCGCTCGCGCTGAGCGAAGACGCCGACGGCAGATAGAAGCCATCGCGACAGAGACGTTCGGCCGCCGGGAAGCGTTGCCCCTTGAACGTCTGCCAATAGATCGGCTGGCAGTGCATTGGGATGAAAAACGTGCGGGTTTCCACGCCGTTTTCAGCCAATACCCGGCGCAGTTGGTCGCGATTCATGCCGTAGGCCTGCTCGTCCACCAGAATGCCGTACATCCAATAGACGTTCTTGGCCCACGGCGCCTCAGGCGGAGTGGTGATGCCGGGAACGCCGCTGAGCAACTTGGTATAATGCGCCGCGTTGCGCCGCCGTGACGCCACCAGATCGTCCAGTTGTTCAACCTGGGCCAGGCCCAGGGCGCCTTGCAGGTTGGTCATGCGGTAGTTGTAGCCGACGAACTTGTGCCAGAAATGGCGTTCGTGGCTGAAGGCGTGGTCGCGCAGATTCCAGGCCAGTTGGGCGATCTCTTTGTTGTTGGTGGTGATCATACCGCCCTCGCCCGTGGTTATAATCTTATTGCCGTAGAAACTGAAGCCGGCCGCCGCGCCCAGGCCGCCCGTCCGCCGGCCCTTGTACTCGGCGCCGTGCGACTCGGCTGCATCCTCGATCACCAGGATCTCGTGCCGGCAGGCCACCTCATTCAACGCGTCCATGTCCACCGGATGGCCGTAGATATGCACCGGGATAATGGCCTTGGTGCGGGGTGTGATCTTGTCCGCTACGTGGTTGACGTCCATCTGCCAGTAGTTGAGCTCGTTGTCCACCAAGACCGGCGTCGCGCCGCAGTAGGTCACCGCGTTGATGGTGGCGATCATGGTGAAGGCGGGCAGGATGACTTCGTCGCCTGGCGCCAGCCCCAGCGTCGCCAGGGCCAGATGCATGGCCACCGTGCCGTTGGCGCAGGCGATGCCGTACTGGGTTCCGCAATAGGCGGCAAACTGGGCTTCAAAGTCGCGGATGAAGCTGCCGGCCGACGAGATCCAGTTGGTCTCCACGGCCTGTTGCACGTATTTCAGCTCATTGCCCCGCAGCGTTGGCTCGCACACCGGGATGATCGAGCGCCGGCTGGACTCGTCGAAGCGGGGAATGGCCTGATAGCGGACCTTCACTTCAGGGTCAGCGGCGGGGATGATCTCTGCGAGATCGCCCATTTCGTCGAGACTGAGTTCAGTTGGTTTTAACATAAATCCTCGTCGTCAAGCTTCAATCCGTAAGCGCCAGATTGTCGCTACGTATTTGCGGCCTTTGACCAGATAGTCCCAGAGAGTGGCTCCGGTCTTGCTAGCGCCGCTCTGGCGCGGCACGCACACGTAGGGCGCTTCCTGCACACGATAGCCCAGCTTCGCAGCCCGGGCCAGCAGGTCGATGCAATACTCGCCATAGTCGCCTTGCAGACGAATGCGCTGGAGTACTTCAGCCTTGGCGGCGATGAATCCGCTGGTGTAGTCATGCACCTGGCTGCCTAGCAGCAGCATGGCGAAATGGTTGATGATCCAGCTCAACCCGCGAGCCATGAAACCGTGAGCCTCGTCGCCGCCGCCAGGAATCCAGCGGGAGCCGACGGCCACGTCCGCGCCATCCGCGGTGATGGCTCCCACCAGTTTGGGCACGTCTTGCGGGGGCATGGACAGATCGCAATCCATCCAGGTGATGATGCTGGCGCTGTAGACCCTGATCGCCTCGTCGATGCCTCGCTGGATGGCTGAGGTGAGCCCCTTTTCGTTCTGGCGCCGGATCAAGACAACCTCAGAACTGCGCCGGAGGGCCAGCTCTTCGACCACCTGCCAGGTGCCGTCGGGCGAGTCGTCATCCACCACCAGCACCAGATGCGGCGTGAACGCGTTCTGCAGGACGCCTTCGATCAGGGGAACAATATTCTCCCGTTCGTTGTAGGTCGGCAGAACCGTGCAGACGAGGATGCTATCAGGGCTCAAGGGTGTTGGCGTCATGGATATGCGTCCGGCTTGACGGCGAGAGCATAAAGACTCAGGCCAGCCGGCAGGTCATGTTGCTGCAACCAGCGAGCCTCGGCCGCCAGGATCGCTCTGAAGAATTGGTTGAGCGGCGCCGCCGTCTCGAATCCCTGGACGACATCAGTCATGAGGCCGAGTTTTTGCAGCAGCCGCACGGCCGCGCCTGGCCCGAACAAAAGGCTGTTCGCGTAAGTCATGCGCAGGATTTGCAGGCCAGCCTCGCTCAGGGCTTGGCGAAGCGCTTGCGCCGAGAAGCGTTGCCCTGTGCCGAAAGCCAGGTCGTGCGGCCCCTGCAGCCAGGAGAACGCGCTCACTCGCAACAAGAGCAAGCCGCCGCTGCGCAAAACGCGCATGCTTTCGGCCAAGCCGTCTCTCAAGTCTACGCCGTGCTGATCGTAGACATCCAAAGCGACAATGGCCGCGCAACTGGCCGGCGACAGCGGTAAATGGTGCAGATCCGCCCGCATCAGGCCGAGTCTGCTCTGCGTCAGCAGCGATGCTCGTTCCAAGGCCAGGGGATGCAGATCGCTGCCCGCAATCAGCCGTTCGGGATAACGCTCCTGCAACTCGGCCATAAAAGCGCCGGCGCCGCAGCCGATTTCCAGCAGAGGCCCTGCCGGCAAGGCGACACCATCGAGCAGGGTATGGCTAATACGCCTCATTCCCGCCGTCCACCAATGGCTGGCAGTAGCCTGGTATAGCGTAGGCAGAAGATAACCCGCCGAACCATGCACATGTACCCGCGGGCTTGATGCATCAGGCGCTAAGCTCATTCAGCAACCTCCTTCCAATCCTCACGAGCCGGTCTTCGCCGCGCCTATCGCTATGACGCCGAGCGGAAGCCCTGCGCCCGTCTCCGGCAGGCTTCGACCATCAGGCTGGTACATCCCAACCTGGATCTCGTACGCGTCAGGCGGCAGATCGGCCGGCAAGGGGAGTGCATACTCATCGATGACGCGCCAGCCTGGCTGCCAGCGGTTCGTGGGCAGGCTGCCAGCGCCGGGCGTGCTGTCCTTGCCTACCCAGAGCCGGTTGCCGTCTGCTTTCGGCTGGCCCAAGAGATGCACGAACACGGTCCAGTCGCCGGCAGGACGGGCGTCCACCGCCCAGTGAAAGCGAACGTACAGCGTATCGCCCGGCGATGGAGCTTCTGGGATCAGCTCATAGCCTTCCAGACGGATACCATCACCCAGGGTGATGTCCAGCGGGTAAATCGGCGCCTGTTGTGGCTCGATGCCAGCCGGCCTGGTGTAGACCCGGCTATATACCTGGTTTTGATCGTCCACGATCTCCTGGCTAATCAGTGCATCGGGGAAGATCTCAGGCAGCAAGAGTCGTGTACGAAAATCCTCGTGCTCGATGACGACGTATTGCTCGGGCTGGGCCGTCACCGCGGCCCTCAGCGGGAAGATGTGCCGGCCATCGAAACTATCCGGGGCCGGCCGGCTGCCGCTGTCAGGGCGCCAGGCAAAGGCCAGCGTGGCATGGTCGCTGCTGCGCGGCGTCAGGTAGAGCGCCTGGTCTGCCGGCTGATCGGCGATCCACTGGCCGATTTCCCACAGGCCCACATCGAAGGCGTAAAACAGATCGGGCAGCGCGGCCCAGCGCACAAAGTAGTGGCGAGTTGCTGTGACCCCGCCCATGACCAGCAGCAGGACAGCGGCGCCGGCGGCAACCAGGGCAGGCCATCGTATCGGGCCTGCTGAGCGGATGCGCTTGCTGCCGATCAGCCAGATCCAGGCCAGCCCCAGCCCGGTCAACAAGGCGACCGGCGCAGTCGCTCCCAGAACGCGATGGAAATGAGGCGCATAATCGCTGAGCACGCCGGGCAAAAGCAGACCCGCCAGTCCAACCAGCATCAGGCCGTATACGGGCCGTCTGATCCGCCAAAGCGCCAATCCCAGGCCCAAGAAGAACGGCACGGCTTGCCAGAGATTCAACGCTGGCTCCCCGGGCAGGTTGCGCCGCGGGTCCAGGTCCCCGGTCTGACCTGGACCGAACATGCGCAGTGTGGCCCAGATGTTTGCCGCCAGGCCACCCTGCGCTGCGCCGCCCTCCTGGCCTACAGCGGCGATCTGGCTGGGGCGCAGCAGCAGCAGGTCCGGGTTTTGCTGGAAGAAAACTGCCAAGGGCAGGATCAAGAGCACTGCCACCACCCCAGCAGCCAGCAGACCTGTCCAGCGCGTGGCGAGGAGCGACCGGTCGCTGACAGCCAGATGAATCACCAGGATCAATGCCAGCAGCGGAATGACCCAGGCCCCCTGGTAGGCGTACATCGCCCCGGCCAGCAACACACCCGCTCCGAGAAAGCTTAGCCAGTCCCCTTTGCGCCAGCCGCGCAGCAAGAGCCAGGCGCTGCCCGCCCAAAACACGGGCACCAGGATCGGCTCGATGCCCAGACGGCTGAAATGGATGTGCCAGCGCATCAGGGCCAGGCTGGCTGCGGCCAGGAAGGGAAAAGCCTCAGGCAGGGTGGGCTCATGCCGCCGCATTTCTGCGGCCAACCCAAAGACCATGGCCACGCCGGCCACACCGAAGCACGCCGCAGTCACGCGCATGGCCGTCGGTCCCGCTTCCCCGCCCAGCAACTGAAACAGACCGAACATCAACGCGTTGGCATAGGCGTTTAGCGGTGCAACGCCGAAGTTTCCCGTCAAAAAGACTGGCCGGAAGCTGGGATCGACCAGGATGCGCCAGGCCATCAACCCTTCGAAGGATTCGTCGAAGTGGAAGCCAGGCGGTAGGCTGTCGATCTGCCAAAAGCGCAAAGCAGCAGCAACGGTCAGAATGAGCAGCAGGAGTAGACTACGAGCGAGGCGGGACATGGCAGCAGCAATTGGCAGAGACGTGAAACGTGAAACGTGAACGGAATGGCTTCCGCATCAAGGTTTCACGTTTCACGTTTCATGCTTCAGGTTCAGTCCAACCCCGCCTCGCTGCGCAGCAGCTCAGCTTTGTCGGTGCGCTCCCAAGGGGCGTCGATGTCGTGGCGGCCGAAGTGGCCGTAGGCCGCTGTGTCGCGGTAGATCGGCCGGCGCAGGTCCAGGTCGCGGATGATGGCCGCGGGCCGCATATCGAAGTGCTCGTTGATCAGCTCGACGATGCGCTGGTCGGAGATGTTGCCGGTGCCGAAAGTCTCGACGCTGACCGAGATCGGCCGGGCCACGCCGATGGCGTAGCTAATCTGCAGTTCCAGCCGGCTGGCCAGGCCGGCCGCGACGCAGTTTTTGGCGATGTAGCGGGCCATGTAGGCGCCGGAGCGGTCGACCTTTGTCGGGTCCTTGCCGCTGAACGCGCCGCCGCCGTGGCGGGCCATGCCGCCGTAGGTGTCGACGATGATCTTGCGGCCGGTCAGGCCCGCGTCGCCCATGGGGCCGCCGATGACAAAGCGGCCGGTGGGGTTGACATAGATCTTGGTCTTGTCGTCCAGCAGGCCGTTGGGCACCACGTACTTGATCACGCGCTCGGTGAGGTCGGCCTTGATCTTGTGCTGCTCCACGTCAGGCGAGTGCTGGGTGGAGATGACGATGGCGTCCACCCGCTTGGGCTGGCCGTGGGCATACTCAATCGTCACCTGGCTTTTGCCATCGGGGCGCAGATAGGGCAGGGTGCCGTCCTTGCGCACACTGGTCAGCCGCTTGGTCAGGCCGTGGGCCAGGGCGATAGGCATGGGCATCAGCTCTGGCGTCTCGTCGCAGGCAAAGCCCACCATCATGCCCTGGTCGCCGGCGCCGATGGCCTCGATCTGGTCGTCGGTCATCTGGCCGGTCTTGTGCTCCAGCGCCTCGTCCACGCCCAGGGCGATGTCGGCCGACTGCTCCTTGAGCGAGACGATCACGCCGCAGGTGTCGGCGTCGAAGCCGTATTTGCCGCGCGTGTAGCCGATGTCGGTCACTACGTCGCGCACCAGCGCGCCGATGTCCACATAGGTGCTGGTGGTAATCTCGCCCATCACCAGCACCAGGCCGGTGGTCACAGCCGTCTCGCACGCCACGCGCGCATCGGGGTCGTCCTTGATGATCGCGTCCAACACCGCATCGCTGATCTGGTCGCACATCTTGTCGGGATGGCCTTCCGTCACCGACTCCGACGTGTAGAACAGCTTGGGGGACGTCATAAACGTGTTGCT
>JBFYTD010000053.1:0-8564 GCA_041300885.1 Anaerolineae bacterium
CTGCCCTGGGAATATGTCTATGTGACTGATCTTGATACACCGGGGGGCAAGCAGGGCCGGGATGGCTTCCTCGTGCTTGATCGCCGCATTTCCCTGGTGCGCTTCGAGGTCCTGGGAGAACCACCCATTCCGCTGGAGCCAGTCGGCCCTGAGCCGATGCGGATGGTGGCGATGTTTGCTGCGCCCGAGGATCCCAATCTCCCCCGGCTCAAGTTGGATGTCGAGCAGAATGCCATCCAGGAGGCATTGCAGCAAGTCCCCTACCTGCGTGTCGAGCCTTTTCCCAACGCATCACTCGCCAGCCTGGAGAATGCCCTGACCACCCCGGCCCAGGTGTTCCACTTCAGCGGTCACGGCCTGTTTGACGGCAACCCGGATGCGGCCTACGGAAGCGAAGGCGGCAGGGGTTTTCTTGTGCTGGAAGATGAGCAGCACAAGGCCAGCCTGCTGGCGGCCGACACTCTCGCCCTTTACCTGCGGGGCAGCGGCGTGCGCCTGGCCATGCTGGGGGCATGCGGCAGTGGCCGCCGCAACAGCGTCAACCCTTGGAGCGGGGTGGCCGCCGCCGTCACCAAGGCAGGCATCCCCGCCGTGGTGGGGATGCAATACGTCATCAGCGACCGCAACTCCATCCATTTCAGCCGGCGGTTCTACCAGATACTGGCCAAAGGCCAATCGATCGACGAAGCAGTCACCGCCGGCCGCCTGGCCGTCTTGAGCCGCACAGGAGAGGACGACTACGATTGGGGTGTGCCCGTTCTCTACCTGCGCGTCGAGGACTCGGCGGTCTTGTTCCCCGCCTCGGCTGTCGCGCAGGCTGGCAGCACGTGGCAGGACTTGCTGGCGCGCGCCCGTGAGCAGACCGACCGGTTTCTGCGCCAGGTGCGCGGCACGGCTGAGCGGCCTGGAGTCTACCTGCCAGAGCTATTCGTCACCCGACAACAGATAACAAGCCAGCTGGAGCAGTTCCTGGACGGCGAGGCCCAGGCATTGGTCTTAGTCGGTGAGCCAGGCCGTGGCAAGACCAACCTGCTCTGTCACTGGACCGAGTCGCTGTTGGCTGGCGGCCATGGCGTCTTCTTCTACAACTGCGGCGGCTCCATCGGCCTCGACATCGAGCGCGAGGTGGCCCAGGACCTCTCCCTGGCCACGCCGGCCGAGCTTGTGGCCGCCCTCGAGCAGATAGCCCAGCAGGCCAGCAGCGCAGAACGCCAGTTCGTGCTCATCTTCGATGCCATCAACCTCTTCCACGGTGAAAGCGGCGCAGGTCCGCAAGCGCTGCTTAAGCGCCTCGACGCCTTGATCGGTCGCCTCCCGCGGCGCAATGTGCGACTGGTTCTTAGCTGTTCTGCGGCGACCTGGTCGCAGCTGTGGCGCTGGGGCATAGGCGACCTGTTCTTGAGCCGCTACTTCACTCCTTCTGCGATCGCCAATCCCCGTTTCCCCGGACAGCCGGTGGTCGAGTTGGCTGCTCTGAGCCAGGACGAGTTAGCGGCGGCGTATCCGCGTTACCAGGACTTCTTCCAACTGGCCACGCCGCTGGCTAAGCTGCCGCCGGGGTTGCGCCAACGCCTGCAGGAGCCCCAGTTGCTGCGCATGCACGCCGAGGCCTGGCGGGGGCGACGCGAGCAGGTGGCCGAGGATGCCCTGGCCCTTGGCATCGTCCGCCGCTATTTCGACGAGCGGGTCAAGCGTCGCGAGGATCGTCTTCTGGTGGACGACCTGGCAGGCCGTATGTTGGCTCAGCAGTCAGGCGCCCTCTTCGTGGATGATCTGGCCCGTGACCCGCTGCTGCGGCCGGAGTTTCGCAGCGACAACCCTGACTCGAGCTATTACCGTTTGCTGGATGCTGGGGTTCTGGCCGAAAGCGTTGGCGATCCGTTGCAAGGCGACATGGTTCAGTTCAACTACTCCGGAGTCGGCGCCTATGCGTTGGCGCTGCACCTGCTGCGCGGCGCCAACGCACCCGGAACCGCGGCGGCGCCGGCCGATATCGCCCTGCTCACGAGACTGTCGGAGCAGGCTCGCCAATTCCCGCTGGCCTGGGACGCTGCGCAGACCATCCTGCTGTTGCGCAAGAATGAGGAGATCTTCACCAGCCTGGCTCGCTCAGCGAATGTCGAACTGCGCGAGCTGGCTGTGGACGGCCTGGTAGCCTTGGCCGCCGACGAGCCGGACCCAGCGTTGGCCATCGTTCGCCAACTCCTGGAGAACAACTCCACCGAGATACAGCGCACTGCGCTCAAGGCAGCTTACGCCATGGGGCCGCTCGCTCGCAGCCTGTTCCTGTGGGCCGCGCGCAAAGGATCGCCGGGCCTGCGCCGCTCAACCAAGGACATCCTCTACCTGATCTGGCGCCATGATCCCGACTTCGTCTACGGCCTCCTTCAGGAGCTGGCATCCCAGATCAACCTGGGCGCGCTGGCCGACCTGCGCAAGATCATCGAGTTCATTCTCGATCTGTCCATTACCGTCTACATTAACCACTGTGACCAGCCGGGCATCGTCCAGCAGACCAGCGACCTCTGGTACGATATCCTCGTCAATCGGGTGCACATGAATTGGCTGAACACGGGCATCCTCGGCCCGGCCGTGGAGAAACTGATCTTCCAGGCTGTCGCCGCGGCCTTTGCCCGCCCCTTGCTCGACACGGTGCTGTTCACCGAGCTCGTCCCCGCCGATCGCTTCTTCAGTCTGAGCGAGGAGGCCAAGGCGCCGTTGCGACGAGTCCTCCCCCTGTTGGATCCCCAGGCCAGCCTGGGCGACGCCGAGTCCGACCTGGTGACACTCTTCGAGTCTGACGTCAGCGTGTTCAATGTGGCGGCTGCCGTCGCTGTGTCCGTCCACGCCTACCAGGACTTTGCCGCGCAGCGCCCTCTGCTCGATAGCCTGCTTGACAAGCTGGGGGTGCAGGGAAGATCCTGGCTCTTGATGAGCTTTGCGGTGCTGTTGACAGATGTCCCTGCGCCCTGGCTCGACTGGTTGGAGGAGGCCACGCGGCGGACGGTGCGGGAGTTCCCAGGCGTCCTGGTTGGCGAAGGAACGGGGGTGCTCCAGCTCCTGGACCTCTCCGTGGTGCTCGTACCGCTCGGCTTGACCTACGCCAAACGGGGCCCGCACATGCCTTACGTGGAGCAACTGATTATGGAGAACCTTCAACCGGGCAACGAACAGTCGATCGAGAAGATTCTCCAGGCTACAGGCGTGCTGGGCTTCTATTACCCGGAAGCGGCGCTGGCTGTTTTTCGTTCTGCCATCGACGACTGGCGCGATCCACGCGTGCGATCCT
This sequence comes from Anaerolineae bacterium, assembly GCA_041300885.1. Taxonomy (GTDB): domain Bacteria; phylum Chloroflexota; class Anaerolineae; order JAAEKA01; family JAAEKA01; genus JAAEKA01. The sequence goes on from JBFYTD010000053.1 coordinate 3,290, forward strand.
TGCTGGTGCTGCCTCTAGCTACCATGCGCACCTTGCACATGGACGCCGTCGACGTCTTCCTCGGCCAGGTTGGCGCCGATGTAGCATTTCAGCGCCAGGTGTGGGCGGCAACCGACATTGAGTTGGTGCGGCGCTATATCTACTGGCTGGGTATCTACAACAATGCCGTGCACCAGGCGCTCTTCTATCCCAAGATGCGACGCCAACTGCTGATCGGCGGGTTGACCGCCCTGGCTGACGCTGCCAATCCCAAGGAGTTCATCGTGCGCGAGACGACGGTCTCCATTCGTATGGTGCGAGAGGCCGACTTCCGCCTGAGCGCCTGGACCTTGCCCGACTGAGCACAACCCCATGGCCGGCCAACGGCAGGTGATCTACGCTGTCATCCTCTTCATCCGTCTTTCCGCCTTGAGCTTGACTGCCACCTTGCCGCTGTTAGGCGCTGCGACGGTTGCCCGCCGCGTCCCGGCGCCCCTGATAGCCGGCCTGATCGGCGTAGCTGTAGCCTTTCATATCTTCGCTTACGTTCTCAACGATATCGTCGATCTACCCATCGATCGTAGTGAGCCGCGGCGAGTCGATTTCCCACTGGTCAGAGGCTCGATTCAGCCCTGGCAGGCATGGCTGGTCGTCTTGACCCAGGTTCCCCTGGCGCTGGCCTTGACCGCTGGGCTTGGCGGTCGCCCCGCAGCCGCCGGGATTCTGCTTGTTGGCTTCGTTCTTATGGCCGTGTACAACCTGTGCGGCAAGCGAGCGTTCTTTCCACCCTTGACCGATGCCGGGCAAGGGCTGGCCTGGGCTACGCTTGTGCTCTACGGCGCCTTGATTGTCGATGGCCATGTCCTGGCGCTGACGACCATCGTTGCCCTCTTCGTGTCGGTCTTCATCATGCTGGTCAACGGCGTCCATGGCAGCCTGCGTGACCTGACCAATGACCTGCGCTGCGGCGTTCGCTCGACGGCCATCCTCTTGGGCGCCCGTGGCCTGGACGAGGGTGGCTGGTATCTGCCGCTGGCTCTCAAAGGCTATGCGTGGACGCTGCAGGGCTTGCTGGCGGTATTGCTGCTTATGATACTGGTTCGCAACGACTTGCAGTACCCGCCGGCCATTTTGGCGCTTGTAGCCGCACTGACCCTGATCCTGTTCCTGGCCTCTTGCGGGCTGCTGCGAGTGGCCATGACGGCCGATGGCCGCCCGGATAGGCAGGCGTCTGGGGTGCTGCATGTCGTGCTATGCTTCTCCAGCCTGCTGGCCATCTTGCTGCCCTCGCTGGACCTGGGCATGCAGGTCGTTCTCCTGGCGGCCTTTGTCCTGCCCCTGCTGAGCAACAGTTGGCTTTACAACGCCGTGGCCTGGATCTGGCGCCGCGGCCGAGGTGACCACCCATGACCCAACCGGATCGGCCCGCAGCCTCGTGGACGGCCAGCACAGGCGTCATACGAGAACAGCCCGCAGCATCTGCCGGGCCGGCCCAGCAACAACCGGCAGGTGGCGGAGACTTGAACCAGCGGTTGTGGAACAGCGCCGCCCTCGGCCTGCGCTTGTTGATCGCCACTACTCGCTATCGCCGGCGCTACCCCTTGACGACCCGGGCGCTGCGCAGCGCCTTCCTGCGCCTGCTGCGTGGAGCCTGGTACACGGATTACCAGGCCAACCTGTTGGTAACCGAGGCCCAGATCGATCGTTTCCTGGTCGATGGTTGGGAGTATGCCGAGCCGCGGCTGGCGCTGCTGGTCCAGGTCACCGGGCTGCCCATCGACGGTCATACCGTGCAGGCCCTGGTCGACCTGCGAGCCCGCATGGAGACGGTGCGCAACGGCGAGTTCGACCAGGTGGTGAGCGCCGTGTATCGCGATCCTTTCTATCCCATCTTTCAACATGTCGGCCAGACCTTTCGCAATCGTGTCCAGGGCCGTGAACCGTTCGTCTTGCGCATGTTGGCTGGCATCGACCCGCCACTGCGTTCGATCTGCGACGTGGGCTGTGGCTGCGGTATCCTGTTGGGCGACGTGCTGCAGCGCTTCCACCAGGTGCACGGCTACGGTATCGACGTCAGCGATGTCATGCTGGACCATGCCCGGCGGGTTCTGGAAGCGTGGGGAGTAGGGGAGCGAGCCAGCTTCTTGCGCGGCGACCTGCGCCACGTGCCGCTCTCCGGCGCCAGTTGCGACGCTGTCCTGGCGATGGAGGTGTTGGAGCACCTGCCGAATCCGGCCGCCGGCCTGGCGGAACTGGCCCGTATCGTCAAACCGCAAGGCTGGCTGATCACGTCGATTCCGGTCGCCGACGCTGCGCCTGTGCACCTGCACGTATTTCGTTCTGTCGACGAGGTGCTCACCCTGCACCAGGTAGCTGGCCTGGATGTCATCCATTACCAGGCGACAGACGTGGCGCCCGGCGTGCCCAATGTCTTGGTGGCCGCGCGCCGGCGAACCGTGGGGCCAGACCAGGACGGCTAGGCGATGAACACATTGCGCTTGCGAGATCGTCTGCTGGGGCTGGTGGTTATCACCCGGCCACACGACTGCCTGGGCGCCGCGGTGGTGCTGCTGCTGGGAGCGTATCTGGGCGGCGCGGCCAGTTTGTGGACGTGGGCGATGGCGTTGGCCACAGGGGTGGTCGTTTCGGTTGCCGCCATGGGCACCGTAACCAACGACGTTTGTGACGTCACCGTGGATCAGTTGGGCAAACCTTGGCGTCCCATTCCCTCAGGCCGTGTCTCTCGTCGCACTGCGGTCATACTGGCCAGCGCACTGCTCGTAGTTGCTCTGGCCTTGGCTGCGCTGCTGGGAGGTTGGGCGCTGATTATCGCCAGCGCAGTCGTGGTGCTCAGTTTAGCCTACTCCTATCGTCTGAAGAGCACCGTCTTGCTGGGCAACGCTGCGGTCGGCCTGACCGCGGCTGCTGCGGTGCTCTACGGCGCGCTGGTAGGCGCCCGCGTGACAGCACCTGTTCTATTCGCCGCGGGACTGATATTCTTGTTTCACATGACGCGCGAGGTGCTCAAAAGTATTGCCGATTGCGACTGTGATGCGCGGGCCGGCGTCGTCACCGTTGCGACGCGCTATGGCGCAACCAGGGCGCTGCGCGCCTTTCAGGCGTTGGCCATCGTCATCTTGGTTGTGGCCCCTTTGCCCTGGCTGTTGGGTTCGGCTCCGGCAGGCTATCTGCTGGCCATCCTCGCCGGCAGCATGGCGCCGCTGCTAGCGATTGTCCTGTGGCTCAATTGGCGCCTGCAGGAGCGCACCGTCCACGTGTCGCTGCGTGTGATGAAGCTGATGTGGCTCTGCGGTGTGTTTGGTCTGGCCTTGCTGAGGTAATGAGCATGGAAAAGCCCAAGGTAGTTGTCATCGGCGCCGGCGTGGCGGGACTGGCTGGCGCGCGCAGCCTGGCTGCCGCCGGTGCGCCGGTCATAGTCTTGGAGAAGAGCGGGCGGATCGGTGGTCGCGTGGTCACCGAACGAGTCGACGGCTACATCGTCGACGGCGGCGCACAGTTCATCACCAACTTCTACACCCACGCCCTGGCGCTCATTCGCCAGCTCGGCCTGGCCGCTGAGCTGGTTCCCATCCACGGACAGGCAGCTACCCTGCGCGCTGGCCGCTTGTATGCGCTGTGGCCCGGCCTCGATCTACTCACCACCCGGCTGATCTCCCGCCGAAGCAAGCTGGCCCTGTTGCGGTTGCTGCCGGCCCTGGTTCGCCATTGGCCTGAGCTGGACGTCCACGCCCTGCACAAGGCGCAGCAGCTCGACTGGCGCTCGATTGCCGCCTGCGCCGAGGCTGTGCTGACGGAAGAGGCGCTCGAGTATTTGATCCAGCCGCCCCTGAGCGGCATCGTCTACTGGGAACCCGAGCATACCACCCAAGCCATGTTGTTTGTGCTGCTCAAGGCGGCCGCCACCATGCGCCTGTACACGCTGCGCCACGGCCTGGGCCAGTTGCCGCAGGCGATGGCCAGCGGGCTGGACGTGCGGCTACACTCAGCCGTGCGCCAGGTGGAACTCCGTCCCTTGGGTGGATATGTCGTCCACGTAGAGAGCAATGGGAAAGAGGAGCAGATGCTGGCTGATGGCATCCTGTGCGCCGTGCCCGCGCCCGCAGTGGCCGATCTCTTGCCCTGGCTGGACGAACGCCAGCAGGCATTCTTTGCTGCGGCGCGTTACGTGCAGAGCGCTGTCTTTGTGGCAGGTCTGGAGGGGCGACTTCCCCAGCAGTTCTACGGCCTGTTCTTTCCCCGCCGTGAGGTGAGGACCCTGGGCTCGGTGGCGGTCGAGTCGGTGAAAGCGCCCACGAAAGTGCCCACTGGACGCGACTTGATCCAGCTCTATCCCAGCAGCCAGGCCGGCGCGAGCCTGCTGGAGATGGCTGAGGACAAGGCGCTGGCGCTGCTTCTGGCTGATTTGCGGCAGGCCGGGGCTGAGTACGATGTAGCCGGCCGTGTGTTGTTCTCCCGATCGTTCCGTTGGCCCCATGCGCTGCCCTATTTCGATGTCGGCCACATCCGGCGCTTGTCTAACTTCGCCGATGGTGAGATCGAGACGGGGCGGGTCGTCTTTGCTGGGGATTATCTGGGAGGGCCCTTCATCGAGGGCGCCGTCACCAGCGGCCAGGCTGCCGCCCGCCGCCTTCTGGAAGGCTTCCAGCGCCATGAGAGGTCCGGGCGGTAACAATGGAGCAAGCCAGGGCAACTTGCGTCGGCGGGCTTGCGCATGCGGACAGCGCGACCAGACTCTCGGTTGACTGCACATAAGCCACGCGTCGTGTATAATACACAACGCGTGGCTTATTTCATTGACTACCCGCGCTCCACGTCACAGCGATCTCATCGACCGGCGCGCGCAGCGCCAGCAAGCCCGCCGCCACCCAGCCGCCGCTGCGATCAGGCGCACGCACTTGCAGCCACTGACCGTCGGCCGTGCGGCCAAACACCGTCAGCGGCGTGTTGTTGGCCGCCTTGGCGCCGATCGGAAACTCCGTCCCGGGCCCCGTGCGCAGGTTGACATTGCCCATGCTCAGCGCATAGGGCGCTGCGCCGTCGAGCGCCCAGCCGCTCCAGAAGCCCTGCCCGGCCTGCGCCGCCGCCACAGCCGCCTGGCGCAGCTCGGCCGCGTAGGCCGTGTCCGGCGGGTATTCCACCGGCTGCGCCCAGCCCTGGGCCACCAGCGCCTGGTTGACCATCACCCCCTCCCTATTGTAGACGGAGCGCAGCAGCCGGTCGTAGCGATCCCGCTCCGAGCGGTCCTTGGCCAGCCACAGCGCCCCCTCGCCCAGCA
>JBFYTD010000476.1:0-3357 GCA_041300885.1 Anaerolineae bacterium
ATGGCGCTGTCGATCCTATCGACCATGATCCCCTACCAACCGCCGGCCGCCGCCAAGGCGAGGGTGGCGGTCAGCCTGATCCATCGCAGCGGCTACCCGGTGGCGCCGGCCGGCGAGGCTGTGATTGTCGACCAAGCCCCTGACCTAAGCTTGGCCGCCGCGCCGCGGCTGCTGGTCGAGGTCGACGGCCAGGTGGTGCGGGACAAGACCTACGAACGCCGCCGCGACGGCAGCGCCCCGGTGCAGATGCTGCAACAACTGGCGCTGCCACCGGGCGAGTATGCGCTGCGCGTGTTGCTCTTCGACCAGCAGGGGCAGGCTGCTCCAGCAGTGCTGGCCGACCAGCGGGTGGCGCTGGCGGCCGGCCAGACGCTGCCATTGGCCTTTCAAGATGCGCGCCTGAGCGCCGATCCGGCCACGGGCGAGCGGCTGTTCAACGGCGCGACCTTGGGTGCCAGCGCGGGCTGCCAGATCTGCCACTCGTTGCAGCCGGGCGTGCAGTTGGTGGGACCGTCGCTGGCCGGCGTGGCCACGCGCGCCGAGACGCGGGTGCCTGGCCTGCCGGCCGAGCAGTACCTGATGCAATCGCTGGTCGATCCCGACGCGCACGTGGTGGAGGGCTTCCAGCCCGGCCAGATGCGCCCCGACCTGGCCCAGGCCCTGACCCAGCAGCAGCTCGACGACCTAGTAGCCTTCCTGCTGACGCTGCGCTGAGGCTTGCACCATGTTTCACTTTCTTGCGCCTTGATGTATAATAGCGCAGTGCGTCATTTGTCCCTATGATCGTTGTCTTGATAGAACAGGAGTACCCATGCGTAAGCTCATTTTGCTCATTGCCGTTCTGGCATTGGCTGCCCTGCTGGCGGCCTGCGGCGGCGGCTCCAGCGATGCGCCGGCTGTGCCCGCTGTCCAGGCGCCGGCCGCGTCGACCGGCGGCAACGCTGCCAACGGCCAGACGCTGTTCAGCCAGTCCATACTGGGTGGCAACGCAGGCTGCGCCACCTGCCACTCACTGGAAGCCGGCAAGGTCCTGGTCGGCCCGTCCATGGCTGGCATCGCCAGTCGAGCCGGCAGCACAGTTTCCGGTGAGACGGCCGAACAGTACCTGCACCAATCGATCGTCGACACCAACGTCTTCCTGGCCAAGGGCTGCAACGCGTCTGATCCTGAAGCGCAGTGCGCGGCCGGCATCATGCCCCAGAATTGGGCCGAGAAGCTGTCCGTGCAGGAGATCGACGACCTGGTGGCCTACTTGCTGACCCTGAAGTAGCTCTCATCCAACCCCACCCCCACTTTGATGGCGACGGGACGTGCATGCACGTCCCGTCGTCGATTCTGGCAGTGCTGTCGGTCGCAGTTGACAACTCGGTCGTCTGGCTGTATAGTCGCCTGGGCTTTGAGGTGGCGCGCGCCGATGGCGCAGCGCTGACCATGATCAAGCGGCTGAGCAGCGGCGTCCCGACGTCCTCAAGCCCCCGGATGCATTCCAGTATACGCACCCGGGCCGGATTGGACGGCGCAGCGGGCGGGTTGGAGGCGATGCCGGTCAGGGATAGCCAGGATAGCCAGTGTAACAGGATGTGGGCACTGTCCATCCAGAGGGTAAGACAGCGATGAGCGAGAGTCCATCTACTTCAGAATCGGGCCGGAGGCCCCCACCAGAAGCTCCGGATAGTTCAACGCCAACCGGCGAGAAGCGGCTGCGTCCCAGCGGCGGCTATCGCAGGTTGCGTTCGTTCCAAGTCGCAACCATCATCTACGACACCACGGTGCGCTTCTGTGAACGCTTCATGGACAAACGCTCGCGCACGGTGGATCAGATGGTGCAGGCCGCGCGCAGTGGCCGGCAGAACATCGCCGAGGGCAGCCGCGCTGCGGCCACGTCCAGCCAGATGGAGTTGAAGTTGGTCAATGTGGCGCGCGCCAGTCTGGACGAGTTACTGCTGGACTTCGAGGACTACCTGCGTCAGAACGGCCATCGTCAGTGGCTCAAGGATGACCCCGAAGCCCTGGCGGTGCGCGCCGTCGGCGGGAAGCTGAACCAGACCAGCCAGAACGCGGAGTTTGATCCTGCCCGCCACTGGCAGGCCTACGCTTCCTGGCTAGAACATCGTGATCCGGCCGTCGTGGCCAACACCGTTCTGTGCCTGATCCACCAGGCTAACTACCTGCTGGATCAACAGATCACGGCGCTGGAGCGCCAGTTTATCGCCGATGGGGGTTACACTGAGCAGTTGGCCGCCATGCGGCGCGCTGAACGGGAAAGGCAGCAGAAATCAGATCCGGCAGGCCCGCCACAACCGCCTGCCAGGGATGTCCCACATTGTCCGAAATGCGGCCAAGCGATGGTACTGCGCACAGCCCGCCAGGGATCCAACGCAGGATCCCAATTCTGGGGCTGTTCTGGTTACCCGGACTGCAAGGGTACGCGGCAGATCAGGGCGGAATAAGGCCGGACGAATCCGTCGGATCAGACGGATTTGGCCGATTCGTCCAATCTCAATAAGAGACTATGAGAACTGCCGGGAAACTGCCTACTCAATCCGGCGGATTGGGGAAAGCTCTCTCCTCGCCGGTCTTCTCGTGCCCGTCTATCGTGCGCGGGCCGTACAACTCCCCTTCTGTGGTGATGGTGTACGTGGTCACGCCGGTGACGCCCAGGCCAATGCCGTCGTTTGTCCTCCAGCGCACCAGCAGTTGGTTGCCCCGGAGCTGGCCGATGCCCTCCTGAATGCTGCCGGTGATGATCCATTGCAGGGCATAGGTCTCCGGCGCGTCGCTCGGCCGCACCTGCAGGTTGCCGCTGTACTCGGTGCCCTGCGGGTCCACGCCGTTGACCGTGTACGACGCCGCCAGGGTCGGCACGGCGCCGGGGGACGCATCTGCGCCCTTGATCTCGCCCTCACCGTCATCGGAACAGCCGCTGAGCAGCGCCAGCGCCAGCACCAGCGCCGCTGCCAGGTATTTCTTCAAGGATGCCTCCATGTGTTACAATCGTTGGCGTTTGCCGCCCCCCATGCTCGATCCGACAGAACTCCAGCAGCTCATCCATCTCTACCCCGTGCTGGGCCAGTTGTCTCCGCCAGCCAGCACCGCCGTGCAGGCCGACGCGCAGCGCTTCGCCTTTCCCCAGGGGCGCATTCTGTTCGAGATGGAGAGCCGTTGCATCTCTTAACCTCCTGAAAGGCGCAAATTTCTTGCCATGAACCAACAACTCCTGCGAACAATCGGCGTTCTGCTCTTCGCCGTCTTTGCGACTCTGCCCGCGCGCCCAGCTCAGGCACAGATCAGCACTCCCAACCGCTTTCTGCCGGGCGATGCGACGGTCAACCCGGCAGCGGGGGTGCAGGTCAATCC
>JBFYTD010000477.1:0-3013 GCA_041300885.1 Anaerolineae bacterium
GGTCCTGCCCGCTCAGCGGTGCGCAATGTGGAGTCGCCGGAGCAGGTGCGGGCGTTGACCGCAGCCTTGCAGGCCGCGGCCGGCACGCCGCTGCTGATCGCCGTCGATCAGGAGGGGGGCCAGGTAGCGCGGCTGTCGCCCAGGCACGGCTTTCCCGCCACGCTATCGCACCAGCAACTGGGAGAGCTGGCCGATGAGGCGGTTGCGGCCGAGGCAGCCGCGGCTTTGGCCATGACGCTGGCCCAGGCGGGCATCAACCTCAACCTGGCGCCGGTCGTGGATGTGAACAGGAATCCTGAGAACCCCATCATCGCTCGCTACGAGCGCAGTTTTGCGGCGGATGCGGCGCTGGTCAGCCGGCTGGCCGCGGTTTTCGTGCAGGCTCATCACCAGCAGGGTGTGCTATGCTGCCTCAAGCATTATCCTGGCCACGGCAGCTCCACCGCCGACTCGCACCGCGGGCTGGTAGACGTGAGCGAGACCTGGGCGCGGGAGGAGTTGCAGCCTTACATCGACCTGATCCAGGCTGGCCTGGCCGACAGCATCATGACGGCGCACGTCTTCAACGCCGCGCTGGACCCGGTCTTCCCGGCCACGCTCTCTCGGTTGACCATCGACGGCTTGCTGCGGGGCGAGCTGGGCTACGACGGCGTGGTAATCTCCGACGACATGCAAATGGGTGCCATTCGCCGCTACTATGGCTACGAAGACGCCGTGCTGGCTGCGGTCGACGCGGGCGTGGATATCCTGGCGATTTCCAACAACGTGCTGTTCGAGGAAGACGTGGTCAGTCGAACCGTATGGATCCTGCGCCAGGCGGTTGCCAGCGGCCGGATCAGCCGCGCCCGGATCGAGCAGTCCTACGGCCGCATCCAACGCCTCAAGCAGCGCCTGACAGCCGTGGGCTGACCCTCGCGTCTCCTGTCTGTGTTTTGATTGAGCGATGGTTAGGGCAGCGGCGCGCCCCGGGCTGCAATCAACAACTGGTACCACTCCTCGCGGCTCAACTCGACCGCGTCGGCCAGAGCGCTGGCAGCGATGCGCGCCGGCTTGGTGGTGCCGATCACCGGCTGGATAGGCGCGGGGTGGCGCAGCAGCCAGCCCAGCACAATCGCCTCTAAGGAGGTGTCCTTCTCGCGTGCCAGTTGCGCAACCAGAGCTGTACAACGCCGCACGGAGTCGCTGGCGTCCGCAGCCGGGTTGAACAGTGCGCCGCCAGCCACCGGCGACCAGGCCTGGATCAGGATATCGCGCCGCTGGCAGTAGTCCAGCGTGCCGGCCGCGCCGGCTGCCGGTACGTTGCTCGTGTTGGCCATCACGCCGTCGTTGATCAAGTGATGGTGCAGCAGGTTCAATTCCACCTGGTTGACTACCAGGGGTTGGTCCAGCGCCGCTTGCAGATAGGCGATCTGCTGGCCGGTGAAGTTGCTGACGCCGAAGTGGCGCACCTTGCCGCTGCGCTGCAAGGCATCGAAGGCACGGGCCACCTCCTGCGGCTCCATCAGCGCGTCGGGCCGGTGCAGCAGCAGGATATCCAGGGTGTCGATGCGCAGCCGGCGCAGGATGCCCTCGGTCGAGCGGGTGATATGCTCGTAGCTGAAGTCGTAGCGGCCAGGATCGCCGGGGTTGGGATCGCCGGCAAAACGAATTCCGCACTTGGACTGGATGATCATGTCCTTGCGCGGCACCTTGAGCGCGGCGATGGCCTCGGCGAAAACCTCTTCCGAACGGCCCTGCATGTAGATATCGGCGTGATCGAAGAAGTTGATGCCGTGGTCGAAGGCCGCGGCCACCGCGTCGATGGCCGCCTTGCGCTCGTCCTTGGTCATGGACGATGCGCCCCAGCGCCCGCCGATGTTCATGCAGCCATAGGCCAGGCGCGAGGCCTTCAGATCGGTTTGGGGGATGCGATAGGTTTTCACGAAAGGGCTCCTCACTGCGATTTGCGCACTGTCGCTTCGTCGGTTATGCTTGGAACGGGTAGACAAGTAGACAGGTAGACAGGTAGACAGGTAGACAAGTGGACACGACAGCACACGTTACTTGATCATTTCCTTGTCTACTTGTGTACTTGTTTACTTTCCTGCTCTCATTGTAGCCCTTTCAGCCTGTGACGCCAAGCGAGGCGACCATGAAGAATTCTGCACAAGAGCGGCTCGATTGCGCCCGCACGCTGGGCACGCCGCTGATCGACGACAACACGGCCACCTTCGTCTGGCAAGGTGAAGATCCGCCCATCCTGCGCGGCGATTGGAACGACTGGGACGAGGCCAGCCCGCTGCCCTGGACGCGGGCCAAAAGTGCTCGAGGCCAGCTCGCAGCCGGGCCAGTCTGGACCGCGACCCTGGAGCTGGCGCCTGACGCGTACATGGAATATGGCTTCGGCGTGGACAAGGATCGCTTGGCCGACCCCTTCAACCCGCAGCGCGTCTCCAACGGCATGGGGCAGTTCAATCACTGGTTCTACATGCCGCAGGGCGGACCGACGTCGCTGGCCCAGCGCCAACGCGGCGTCTCCAGGGGCGAGATCATACGCCTCGACCTGCCGACTCATCTGATGGTGGCCGGCCAGCAGCGCCGGCTGGCGCTGTACAAGCCGCCAGCGGCAGGGCCTGTGCCGCTGCTGCTGGTCTACGACGGGCCGGACTACCTGCGCCGCGCCAATCTTGTCACGTTGGTGGACAACCTCCTCGCCCAGCGGCGCATCCAACCCATCGCCTTGGCCATGCTGGCTAACGGCCGCGGCGCGCGCACGGCTGAGTACGGCAGCAGCGACGGCACGCTGGCCTTTATCCACGAGGTCGTGCTGTCCGCCGCCCGCCAGCATCTGGATTTGATCGACATAACAGCACAGCCAGGCGCGTTCGGCGTCATGGGCGCGTCCATGGGCGGTCTGATGGCGCTGGTGGCGGGGCTGCGCCTGCCGCATATCTTTGGCCAGGTGCTTAGCCAATCGGGCGCATATCATCTGGGCGGCTATGCGACGGTAGCGCTGGATCTGGTGCAGCACCTG
>JBFYTD010000478.1:0-3006 GCA_041300885.1 Anaerolineae bacterium
CCGCCGGCCATGGAGGCCATCCTGGGCTCGCCCGACAGCCTGGTGCAGGGCTTCCTGGCGGCCGGTCACGTCTGCGCAGTCATGGGTTACTGGGAATACGAGCAGATCGCCGAACGCTACCGCACCCCCATCGTCGTCACCGGCTTCGAGCCGCTCGACCTGCTGCACGGCATCTACATGACGCTGCGCATGTTAGAGGAAGGCCGCTGGGGTGTGGAGAATCAATATGCGCGAGCGGTGACACGCGACGGCAACCAACCTGCCCAGCGGCTGCTCGGCCAGGTCTTCGAGATCGCCGACCGCCAATGGCGCGGCATCGGCCTGATCCCCCAGAGCGGCTACCGGCTGCGACCCGAGTTCGCCGCCTTCGACGCCGAGCTGCGCTTTGAAGTAGGCGATGTGACCGCGCAGGAATCCCCGCTGTGCATCGCCGGTCAGATCATGCAGGGGCTCAAAAAGCCACACCACTGCGCCGCTTTTGGAACGCTCTGTACGCCCGAACGACCCCTGGGCGCGCCCATGGTCTCGTCCGAGGGCGCGTGCGCGGCTTACTACCAGTTCGCGCGATCTGCGTAACTCGTAACACGTAACCCGGAAACGCGCACGCGCCGTCCTCTTTTCCGGGTTACGGGTTACGCATTACGGGTTACGCCTTGCCCATCACACCATGCCCTCCAACCTCCTCACCAACCTCGCCTGCCCCATCCCCATCAGCGACTACCCGACCGTCACACTGGCCCACGGCGGCGGCGGCCGGCTGACGCAGATGCTGATCGAGCGCATGCTGCTGCCGGCCTTCGCCAACCCCCAGCTCGCCAGCCTGCATGACGGCGCCCTGCTGGAGGTCAACGGCGCGCGGCTGGCCTTCAGCACCGATTCGTTCGTCATCAGTCCGCTCTTCTTCCCCGGCGGCGACATCGGCTCGCTGGCCGTGCATGGCACCGTCAACGACCTGGCCATGTGCGGCGCGCAGCCGCTGGCCCTGTCGGCCGGCTTCGTGCTGGAGGAGGGGCTGCCCATGCAGGACCTGTGGCGCGTGGTGCAGTCGATGCAGGCCGCGGCGCAGGACGTGGGCGTGCCCATCGTTACCGGCGACACCAAGGTGGTGGACCGCGGCAAGGGCGACGGCATCTACATCAACACGTCGGGCATCGGCGTCATTCCCCCAGGTGTGCAGATTGACCCGCGGCGCGCCCGGCCGGGCGACCTGGTGCTTCTCAGCGGCGCCATCGCCGTGCATGGCATCGCCATCATGTCGGTGCGCGAGGGGCTGGCTTTCGAGACCGAACTGGCCAGCGACTCGGCCCCGCTGCACCGTCTGGTGGCCGCTATGCTGGCCGCGGGCGGCGACGCCATCCATGTGCTGCGCGACCCGACGCGCGGCGGCGTGGCCAGCGCGCTGAACGAGATCGCTAAGTCGGCGCAGGTGGGCATGCGTTTGTATGAGGCGCGCATCCCGGTGCCGGACGCAGTGCGCGGGGCGTGCGAAATTCTGGGGCTGGACCCCCTCTACGTGGCCAACGAGGGCAAATGCCTGGCCATCGTCGCGCCGGAGGCGGCTGAGGCCGTGCTGGCAGCCATGCAGGCCGATCCCCTAGGCCGGGAGGCGGTCATGATCGGCGAGGTCGTGGCCGAGTATGCCGGTCGTGTCATGCTGCGCAGTCGCATCGGCGGCACGCGCGTGGTGGACATGCTCAGCGGGGAGCAGTTGCCGCGCATCTGTTAGGGGTTAGGACTGACGATGCTGGTTGTGCGATGAGTCAGTTGCGCCCACGACTCAGCACCGTCAGTCCTGCAGCGCCGCGTCGATCAACTGGCTGAGTTGCTCAAACGACTGCGCTCCGGGGATGAGCTGACCGTCGATGGAGAAGGAGGGGCGCAGACGAATGCCGGCGGCGCTGCGGGCGCGGTCCAGGTCGATGGCCTTGGCGGCGTACTGGTCACTGTCCAGACATTGGCGAAATTGATTCAGGTCCGGCACGCCAGCGCGCTGGGCAAAGTCCACGTAGAGGTCGCTGTCAGCGCTCCACAGGCTGTTCTGTTCCTCGTAGAACAGGTCGTGGATCGTCCAGAAAGCCTCGGGATCCTGTTTGCCGGCGCATTCGGCCGCCTCGTAAGTCTTGCGGGTCGGCCCATGGTCCAGCATCGGGTAATAGACGTAGCGGATTAACCCCGTGTCGGCGTAGCTTGCGATCACCTGCGGTTCAGTGGATAGCACGTATCCACGGCAGGCCCCTCAGAGGAAGTCGGAGTAATCGATCACCGTGACGGCCGCAGCCGGGTTGCCGCGAAAGTAGAGGCCGTCCTCGGTCATGCCAAAGGCGGCGGCAACGGCGGGCGTGTCGGTGGGAGCCGGCGCTTCTGTGGGCGCGGGCAGGGGCGTGTCGGTTGGCGCAGCCGGCGCGCTGGTTGGCGTCTCGACAGCAGCCGGCGCGGGGGTGTCGGTAGCCGGCGCAGCCGTGGCCGTGGGGGGCGGATTGGTGGCTGTGGCAGCCGCTACGGCTGGCGCGGGTGTGGCAGTCGGCGGCCCGGCCGACGGCGTATCGGCTGCGCCACAGGCGGCAGCGACCAGCGCCACGACCAACAGCGCCGCCAGCCTGCTCAGGCGAACTCTCATAGGATGACCTCCTTCAGTCAGAGACTTATACGGCGCCATTGTAGCAGGTTGACCAGCGACCCGTGGTAAGGCCGCTTTCACTCGCCCACAAAGACCTCTCGAACCCCATCAGGGTTGCGCTCTAGCCACCAATCAAAGAATCGGATCAGCGTTCATCGGCGTTGATCAGCGTCCTATTCTCCCTGACTGGGGGTAGTGGACGCGGATGAACGCTGATGAACGCTGATCTGAAAAAGCTGCGGAACCGACGATCCTGTCAAAAGCTACTTCAGCAGCTCGCGTGAGATGATCACCCGCTGGATCTGCGAGGTGCCCTCGTAGATCTGGTAGATCTTGGCGTCGCGCATCAGCTTCTCCACCGGGTACTCGGCGCTGTAGCCGTAGCCGCC
>JBFYTD010000002.1:0-20294 GCA_041300885.1 Anaerolineae bacterium
TGGTCCGGTGCATCAACATCACCATCCGTCTGCGGCGTATCGAAACCAACGTTTGGCCCGCCGCCGGAACAGTTACACCACACGTTAATTATCACGCTTCGCTACGAATTGGTGTGCCAGCGGTTACGGTCTTCACGGACGCTAACAGAAGTCTAACACGCCCGCCGACAAACGTGCTGGCAGCGATGATCTCGCTGCCAGCACGTTTCATTCTTCACGCTTCAACCTTGTGGATCATGTTCTGGCCGGTACGCCGGGAACCGGAAATCTGCGCATGAAGCGATGCTAATAGCGCAGCAGCGCGCCGATCGCCCCAGCTTCTAGCAAGGCGGCGCTGTCGGCCACAAACGTCACGTCGATATCCTGCTCAATGGCCCAGCGCACCAGACTGTCGGCTGCGTCCGGGAGCACCCGCAAGGCCGCCTCACACAGCGGGCAGGCATCGTCTGCCATGGGCTCGACGCCCACGTAGCCGCAGTTGTCGCAGCGCAAGGCAGGCGCCGCGAAGCTGTCGTCCAGCACCAGGTGGCGCGCTCGTCGGGCATCCACCGACACCAGGGTGTTGGCCAGCCCCAGCGCCGCCGGCCCGCCCTTGGCCGCGGTGGTGATCAGTTGATCCACCAGCCTGGCCTTGCGGGCCGCCGCAACCTCTCGAATCAACGCCAGCGACTTCTCGCCCACCTCGGCCGGGCTGGCGTTCACGTCGGCGTTGATCGTTCCAACCACTATCTGCTGCACGCTCTTGGGCAGCATCGCCGCGAACTGGGCTACGTTGCCGTCGCTGCCGCCCAGGATCAACCGGCGGACCGAGCCGCTCTGCACGAACTCGCTGGTCATCTCCACCACTTCCTTCAGGTTGCGATAGACAGCCTCGTCCTCGCGACGCTGAAAGCGGGCCGCGGCCCAGCCGCCTTGCTTGTGCCGCTTGATGTCTTCGCCCGCTACGCCTGAAACGCCCTCCAGCATACCCAGGTTGAACATGAACAGATGGCCGCCCTCGCGGTCCAGCACCACCACGCCGTAACGGGCGAAGGTGTCCAGAATGTCGCCCAAGGGTTTGACATAAAAGCGTTGGCCCGCAAAGACCGTGTCCCCGACGGGCGCCGCCAGCGGGATGGCATGCCAGAAGTCCTCGGCAGCGCAGCTAAAGCAGACCAGGCTGTGGCTCTGGCGGTCATATTCCTTCTCGACATACCGCTCGATGCGGGCACAATCCTCCTTGCTAGCCTGTCCGTCCACGGCTGCCAACAGGTGGCGCAGCGCCAGGCGATACTCGTCCGTGGTGCGGTGGCGCGGATCGACATTGAGATAGAGGCTCAGTGCAGGAGCGCTCTTCTGCGTCGATTGAAATCCCACCAATTCGTGCAGTGTGGCCTGATCGATCATGGTGAAACCTCCTTGGATGGGGTGGTTGCAAGAAAAGCTCGGTCTGGCCGGGGTGATGCCAGCGAGCTTGCCGTCTGTGTGTGATCAGAGCGCCGCCTGGCCTGGCAGTCGCTTGGACGTGACGGCGCTGTAGGGGGCGCGGCCGAGTGCTCAATCGGCTGCCAGGCTGGCCAGTTCCAGAAAAAGCTGCTGCTCCTGGACGCTCAATTGCTTGGGCACGCGTACCTGCACCTTGACCAACAGGTTGCCCCGTTGGCTGGAATCGCGCAGGTTCGGCATCCCCTGGCCGCGCAGGCGGAAAGTCTGGCCCGGCTGGGTGCCCGCCGGGATATTCAGCGTGCCCTTGCCGGTCAATGTTGGCACCGTCACCTCGCCGCCCAGCACGGCCGTGTAAAGGCTGACCGGCGCTTCGGTTTGCAGGTCGTCGCCCTTGCGCTCGAAGGTGGGGTGGGGCAACACCTGGACCACCAGGAAGAGGTCGCCCGAGCCGCCGCCGGCCGCGCCGGGATAGCCCTCGCCGGTCACCCGCACCTTGGAGCCGGTGCGCACACCGGCTGGGATCTTGACTTCGATGCGGCGATTGTCCATGGACAGCACGCGCTGCGTGCCGTTGAAGGCCTCCTCCAGCGTGATCCCGACCGGGTGCTCTAAGTCCTGGCCGCGCGCCGGCCGCGGCTGGTACTGGGCGCTGCGGCCAAAGGGCGCGCCGGTGCTGCCGTACTGCCCGCCCGCGCCGCCAAAGATGCTTTGGAAGAAGTCGGAAAAGCCGCCCTGAGCGAACATCTCATTGATGTCGCTGTATTGCACGTTGCCGCGCGGCCCGCCGGCCGCGCCCGACGTCCACTGGCTCCAGTCGAAGCCGCTGGGATCGCGGCCGGCCCCCTGATAGGCGTTCCAGTTGGCGCCCAGCCGGTCATACTTCTGACGCTTCTCCGCGTCACCCAGCACCTCGTAAGCCTCGTTGGCCTCCTTGAAGCGGGATTCGGCGTCCTTGTTGTCCGGGTTGACGTCAGGGTGGTACAGGCGCGCCAGCTTGCGGTAGGCCTTCTTGATCTCTTTTTCGTCTGCGTTTTTGTCCACACCCAAGATCTTATAATAGTCTTTGTATTCCATGCGCTGCCTATTCTGTTTACGGGATCACGCTTCAGCTATCTGAACCGATTCTAGCACTTCACATGATCCTTGTCAATTGATTTCGACACTTCCTGTTCGACTCTAGCTCAACTCTAACGCAACAGCCTCGAGCGCGGCGTTTGAATATTCATTCGTTGCCTGCTTGGCGTGCAGTCGCGGGATGTGGTAGAATGCGCGCCATTCTGACCATGCATACTCTGCTGATTTACAATCCCGTGGCGGGCCGGCCCCGTTTGCAGAACCAGGTGCCTGACGCAGTGGCCGAGCTGCGTGCGGCCGGGTGGTCGGTCGACCTGGCCGAGACCACCGGCCCCGACTCGGCGCTGCACCTGGCCCGGGACGCCGCGGCCGCGGGCTACGGTGCGGTGGTGGTGGTTGGCGGCGATGGCACCGCCAACCAGGCGGCCAACGGCTTGCTGCAAGCCCGCGACGGCGAGCGGGCGCTGCCAGCGTTGGGCATTCTGCCGGCCGGCACAGCCAATGTGCTGGCGCGCGATCTGGGATTGCCGGTGCCCGTGTCGGGCCTGGAAAGCACCCTGCCCGCCGCGGCGCGCCTGTTGGCCCGGTCACGCATTGTGCCCATCGATGTCGGGTTAGCGCGCAGCGCGACCGAGGAGCGCTGCTTCCTGTGTTGGGCCGGCGTCGGGCTGGACGCGGCTGTCACGGCCGATGTGATGGCCAACCCGCGGGCGAAGCGCCGTTTGGGCGTGCTCTATTTTGCGAGCACTTTGCTGGCCCGCTTGCCAGGCATCAGACACGCGCCGCACTACACGCTGCACGTGGACGACCAGGTCTGGCAGGGACGGGGCATCCTGGCGGTGGTCAGCAATATCGAGCACTACGCCGTCGTGTTGGATCTGGCGCCCTCGGCGCTGCTCAACGACGGCCTGCTGGACGTGGCCTTTTTCCACGGCATCACCCTGTGGAATGCGGGCAGCACGCTGGCGCGTTTGCTGACCAGCCAACAGCCATCCGACCCTAACGCGCGCTACGCCCAGGCGCGTCGGATACGCATCGACGCTGCGCAGCCGCAGCCGGTACACGTCGATGCCGAGCCTTTCGGCGTTACGCCGGTGGAGATCACCGTGCTGCCCAGGGCGCTGCCGATCCTGGCGCCGCCCACCGAGGAAGCCAGGCGACTGGTGCCCTCTGCGGCCGCGTAGCGCTGTTTCGCAAACCCTATGGCCACAATCACCGTCACTCAACTGCTCAGCCAGATCAAGACGCTTATCGAGCGGGAGCAGACCCTGCGCAACGTATGGCTGCAAGGCGAAGTCAGCAACTTCGTGCGCGCTGCATCGGGACATTGCTACTTCACCCTCAAGGACGAGCGCGCCGTGCTGGCCTGCGTCATGTGGAAGCAGGACGCACAGCGGCTGGGCCGGCTGCCCCAGAACGGCCAGCAGGTGTTGGTGCATGGCTACGTTTCGGTCTACGAAAGCCAGGGCAAGATGCAGTTCTACGCCGATGCGCTGGAACTGGCGGGCGTGGGCCGGCTGTACCAGGAGTTCGAGGCCCTGAAGGCCAAGCTGGCTACCGAGGGACTGTTCGATGCAGAGCGCAAGCGGCCCCTGCCGGCCTGGCCGCAGCGCATCGGTGTCGTCACTTCGCCGCGCGCCGCTGCGCTGCGCGACATTCTGCGCACGCTGGCGCTGCGCTATCCCGCCGTGCAGGTGCTGCTGGCGCCCAGCGCCGTGCAGGGGGTTGAGGCGCCAGGCCAGATCGTGGCGGCCATCGAGCTGCTCAACGCCTGGAACGCCGGCGTCGAGCCGATCGATGTGATCATCGTGGCGCGCGGCGGCGGGTCCATCGAGGAACTGTGGGCCTTCAACGACGAGCAGGTGGCGCGGGCCATTGCGGCCAGCCCTGTGCCCGTGGTCAGCGGCGTGGGCCACGAGACCGACTTCACCCTGGCCGACTTTGCGGCCGACCTGCGCGCGCCGACGCCCACGGGCGCGGCTGCCGCGGCCGTGCCCGACCGGCTGGATCTGGCCAGCCAGGTGGCCGCCCTGCGCGGCCGGCTGGCTCTGGCCATGTCTCAGCAACTGGCCAGCCAGCGGCAGCAACTGGGCCACAGCCAGCGGCTGCTGGCCCGGCTCTCGCCACACACCCAGATCGCCGGCCGCCGCCAGCAGGTTGATGACCTGAGCCTGGCCATGCAGCGGCAGATGCGCCACCGGCTGGCGTTGCACCGGGTCGAGCTGGACGGCCAACGGGCGCGGCTGGCTAATCTGGACCCCCAGGCGGTCTTGCAGCGCGGCTATGCCATCGTCTATCAGCAGCCTGGCGCGCGGGTTGTGACTTCGGTGCAGGCAGTCACGGCCGGCGTCGAGTTGCGCATCGTCGTGGCCGACGGCGAGTTTAGTGGCGTTGTGACCAGTCCGGGCCCATGAACCATATAACCCGGGTAGAGGTTTAGCCTGAGACTTTGCCAGTCTGATCTACAGGATGCAAACATGGAAGAAATGACCTTTGAGCAAGCCTACGGGCAGTTGGAGCGCATCACGCGCGAACTGGAGGGCGGCGATCTGCCGCTGGAGGCAGCGCTGACGCTCTTCGAACAAGGCGCTAAGCTGGCGGAGCTGTGCGACCGCCTGCTGCACGCGGCCGAGCTGCGCGTGCGTCAAATCGTGCCCGATGGCGCGGGCGGCTTCGAAGCTACCCGTTTCGATGATTGGGAGCCATCCTGAAGGGACTGGCAGCAGGAGCAAGGTAGATCCTATGACTGTCGAACAACATCAACGCAGAACGAGAACGGAAATCCTCACGGCCCGCCAAGGTTTCGTCGTGGGCATGATCGGAGGCCTGGCGCTGACGCTGGTGGCCGGGGCGCTGTCGTCGGCCGCGGGTCTGGGAGCGTGGACCCCCGTCAACGCGGCGGGCAGCTTCTTTCTGGGCGTGCAGCCCATCCCCACAGAGATGGCTGGCGCCGTCACCTACCTGGGCCTGGTCGTGATGGCGCTGATGGGCGGGCTGCTTGGCGCCCTCTATGCCACCGCACAGGAGCCGGTTGACACCCCTTCGCTGTTGATTATCGCCGTGTACTACGGCGGCGTGATCTGGATCGTGGCGACTTTTGCCGTGCTATCGTGGCTCAACCCCGAAGTCAGCGCAGTGTGGCGGACCTGGCCGGTGTTGGTCGGCCAGCTCGTGTTCGGCGCGGTGCTGGGCCTCTATGCGGCGCTGCGCAATCCCTACCGCAAGCCGTCGGCAATCGTCCCAGAGGGAAAAGCTTAACCAAAGTTTAACTGAAACTTCACCAAATCTTGTATTGACAAGGCGTTCTTGCGGGTGCTATACTGCGACTGTCTGTCTTGGCAATAGTCTGGCCGTACATTCAGCAGGAGAACGCACACATGTCTCTATCAAAGGTTAAGGATGTCGAAGTCCTGGAAGGCGAGTGGGAATGCATGGACTGTGGGTACATCGAAGAAGGCGCGTCCAACCGCCGCCCTAAGCGATGCCCGGAGTGCAACGCCCCCGGCTCCGTGTTCGAATTCTTCGAGTACGAGGATGAGGACTGGAGCGACGACGATGATCTTGAGGAATTCGACGATCTGGACGACGATTTGGACGACGATTACGACTATGACGACGATGATGACTAGATGATCCCGTCGTAATCATGCCGCCAGGGCGCCAAGCCCACACGGGGGTCGATACCTGGCATAACACAAAAGCGGAGCCAACCACGTTGGCTCCGCTTCTTTTATGATGGTTTGGGGCCGCCGCGCCTGCTTCGGCGAGTTAGCTTTGGCTCGTCCCCGCCTGCGCTGAGCTTGTACGGAAAATCGACCTCAGGGGGGTCCAGAGAGACGATTTGCAAAAGACAATCGCAGCGGGGGCAGAACAGCATGCTCCCGACTAGCAGGCTGCGCGGGGTGGGGATGCTGGCAGTGCAGAGAGGACAGGTGGCCAAAATCATCACATCCGTTCCTTAAAGACGCGTCGGGCGCTTTCACACGGTCTGGTTCGATCTGGCGACCGGCCAAAGCAGGAACCGAATCCGCGACGCGTCCCAAGCGCACAGCCAACATCGGGATGGCGCGGGCTTGGCGGCTGGCCTACCAATCGGCCCAACGACGCCGGCCGCGGATCACCCGATCCTCGTCCTCTTCCTCGTCGACCGCCAGCAGATCCTCATCGCCATCCTCTTCCTCCGCCTCTGGCTCCCAGTCCGGCTCCTGTTCATGCACTTGCACAGGATCGTCGATGGTGGCGTAGGTCAGGCAGACCCCCTCATCGTCGATGTTGATGCGCGCGGCCGAGCAGTAGTTTTCATCCCAGTTGACACAGTCGGTCATTCGACAGCGAACTACGGCCATTAACTTCGACTCCTCAGCAACCTGTGCGCCATGGGCTTACTCCTCAGACTCCGGGTCCACCAAGACATAGCCCTGTCCGCGCACGGCTTGAATGTAGTTCTTGAACAGCGGGCCGAGCGTGCGGCGCAATTGCACGATATGCACCTTGATCAGGTCACGCTTGGTCTCGTCGTCGGCAGGTTCAGCGCCCCAGACGGCGCTGGCGAGATCGTGGTGTGATACCACGCCATTTGCGTTGAGCGCCAGATGGCGCAGAATGCGAAACTGGATAGGGGGCAACTTGATCCAACCATCGCCCAATGTGACGCGCATACGGCCGGCGTGGATGCGCATCTGCCCAACCTGAATCACCTGCGCTGAACGTGTGCGCTCACCCTGGCTTTGCAGGTGAACCAGCAGCTCGGCCAGACGATTGCGCTCCTCGCCTGCGCTGATCCGCTTGCTGTCGGCTGAGGTCAGGAAAATGACCGGTAGCCTGGGGTCGTGGTCGAAAGCGACTCCAAACTGCTCGCCGCCTGCAGCCAGGCAGCACTGCTCCAGGACGATCAAGTCGGGAAACTGCGCCTCCAACTGCAAACGAAGGCCGTTCAAATTGGGCAGGTAGGCGCCTTCGGCCTCTTGCTGCGCAAGAAGCGCTTTCACCTCACGGAAAAACCGTGGCTCGGAGTGAACCACCAGAACGTGCATGGTGTGGATTGGCGTGCCGAAATGAATGATGTGCCGGGCGTTGGTCCCAGGCACGCCCGAATTGTATCCCCTTTTGTCCAGTTGTCAATATACACTGGGGTTGCACTGCTGTCAGCAAGCCTGACATTTCCCCGGCCCTATGCTATAATCGCGACGCAGGGAGGGCCGGGTTAGCAACCTGGTATCGCAAGCCCTGGCCGAAAACGAGATGGATTATGACTTTTCCTACCCCTGAAACAAGCATCTATCTCCGCCGTGTGCCCCGCTGGCTGTGGGTCATAGCGCTCGTCCTGATAGTTGCCGTGCTGGTCATCCTGCTGGCCATATTGCTGCGCAGCGTTGGACCTGAACCTGAGGTCTGGCTGCGCATTGCGCCGGCCGCGTCCACTGTGGACGCAACCACGACCATCAGCCTGAGCAGCGGCGGCTGGCGCAGCGGGGAGCAGGTGGCCATCTGCCTGAACAAGCCGGACGACAAAGCCTGCGACGCCCAGGCAGCCGTGCAGGTAGAGGTCGCCGACTCAGACGGCAACCTGGAAAGCCTGATCGAGGCCGCTGCGCTGCTGGCCGATGGCCGCACGACATTCGTGGCGCGCGGCCTGGAGTCCGGCCGGCTGGCTGATCGCTCCTTTCGTGTCCTGCGAGCTGCCAGCGATTCCCTGGCATCAGCCGGCGCTGCCACCCCGCTGGCGCCTGATGCAACCCTTGACCTGACCCCAACCGCTAGCGCGCCAGAATCGCTGCCATCTGCCAACGGTATCATCGAGGCTGGCAATGTCGCTACCCTTGATCCGGCGCTTGCTCAGTTCCCCGACTGGCGCGGCGAGTATTTCACTAATCCCGATTTGGCTGGCGAGCCAGCTCTGGTGCGCAACGACCCTGACCCCAACTTGGATTGGGGCGAAGGCAGCCCGGCGCCCGAGCTCATCCCACCCGACGGCTTTTCCGTGCGGTGGAGTCGCAACCTGAACTTCGAGCCGGGCGTCTATCGCTTCGTGTTGACGGCCCAGGATGGCGGCCGGCTGTTGGTGGAGGGACGGCCGGTCATCGATGCGTGGCAAGGCGCAGAGGGCCAGACGATCACCGCCGATCAGCCTTTGTCGGGCGGGCAGTACCAGATCGTGGTTCACTTCCGCAACCTCACCGGGCCGGCCAGCATTGGCATCGGCTGGAGCCCGCTGCCCACTCCTACACCGGTCCAGGTGGCCGGTGTCGATCCCACGCCTGTGCCGAACGTCACGCCAACGCCGGTACCCACGGTTACGCCTGGCGGCCCGCCCACGGCCACGCCCGGCGGCCTGCCCACGGCCACGCCAACCAATGGTCTGCCGGTCGCAACCGCCACTCTGGAAACCGGTACGCCCAGCGCGACCGAAACTACCCTGCCAACGTCTTCAGTAACAGCCAGCGCCACCGCGACCAGCGTCACTCCGAATGGCTCCTCTACGCCCGAGACGACGCCGGGCACGCCCACCCTGACGCCAACGTCCGCGGCCACCGGCACGCCGCTCCTCCCGCCTGGCTCGGTGGAGCGCCTGATCGAAATCAACCCGACGATTGGCCTGCCAGGCCAATCGATCGAAATCAGCAGTGGCAATTGGAGCCCCGGCACAGTGCTGCGAGTGTCGCTGAGCGAACGCAACACACCCTATGCTCAAGCCGTGACGCTGCCCGGCGTGTCGTTCACCACGCCGGTCGACAGCTCACAGGCATGGTCGTTCCGCTTTACCTACCCCAACGAGCCGCCTTGGTCGAACCCAACTCTGCCGGTGTATGTTTGGGTACATAGCGCCGACTGGAGCCAATGGGGCAGAGACGTGTACGACATCGAAAGGCCGTAACCCAGCGAGAGTCACTCGCCTTGGGCGAAGACTCTGGTGATGGAGCGAACAAATCCGGACACTGGCGCATGGAACTTTGGGCGCACAGAGCAAGTTGTATGGAGGCAAGGGTGAGAGCACGATGCCCTGCACCGCCCAACATGCTCTGAATGCCTGTCGTTTGGATGGGCGTGACGACTGGCCGTAGGCGCCGGGAACCTCAAGCGTCCAACGCCTCAATGATAAGACAGCGCATATGCAGGACTTCCTTCAGATAGATAGTTTGCCGCAGAATTTGGCCTATCTGCTCTACAGCACCCGACAGATCGAGACCGTTCTTGACCTGCTGCTGGTGTCGTTGACCTATTTTCTCATCCTCGTGTTGATTCGGCGCTCGCAGGCTGCTGTGCTGCTGCGCGGCGTGCTGATTCTGGCGCTGATTGCTGTGGCCGTTTCAGCGCTGTTTCAACTGCCCACCTTCACCTACATGCTACGCGCCGCCCTGATCATTTGTTTGATCGCTACTCCGCTGATTTTTCAGCCGGAGCTGCGCCGAGGGTTGGAGCGTTTGGGACGCACCTTCGGTTTCCTGCAGATCAGGCCCACCGAGTTGGTGCATCGTGTTGTCCCCACGCTGCTGCGCGCGGCCAACAATCTTTCTGTCCAACGGACCGGTGGGTTGATCGTGCTTGAGGGTGGGGCGAACCTCACCGACGTGATCAACACGGGCGTGCTCCTCAACGCCGAAGTGTCTACTGACCTGCTGGAGGCAATCTTCCAGGACAAGGGTCCCCTGCATGACGGCGCAGTTATCATTCGCGAGGACCAAATCATCGCGGCGGCCACGGTTCTACCGCTCAGCGAGTCTGCGCTGCCGCGCGGTATGCACCAGGGGACTCGCCATCGGGCCGCGTTGGGCATCAGCGAAATGAGCGACGCTCTGGCCCTGGTCATCTCCGAAGAGACCGGCGATATCTCCGTTGCCCTGCAAGGCCAGCTACACCGCAAGCTGGATGCCACCGAACTGCGCGATTTCCTTTTCCGTTTCTACGATCCACTCCAATCGTCTACCAACAGCGCCAGGGATTTCTTGTCCCTCAAGTATTGGCGCTCACAGTCCAAGCGCAGCAAGGCCAGCCCGCGCACCCGCGTGGTGCGCATCGCCGGTTTTGTCTCCACGGCAGCGTTAGCTATTCTGCTGTCCATCGCTACCTGGCTGGTGGTGGCAGAGCAAGTCAACCCACCCCAGACCATACGCATAGACAATATACCCCTGCGCACCTCCGGTCTGGACAAGGACTTGCTCATCGTAAGCAATATCCCCACCGAGGTCTCGGCTGAGGTGCAGGCGCCTCAGAACATCGCGGTCGACCTTTCGCCGCAGAGTCTGCGCGCCACCGTTAATCTGGAGCAGTTAGGGGCTGGCGACCATCGAGTGCTCGTCGATGTTCGACCTGTGGACGACCAGGTACGTGTCATTACCAAGGAACCGGGATCGCTGGACATGGAGCTGCAGCCACGCGCAACGCGCACGATGACGGTGGCGCTGGTGATTCCAGACCGGGACACTTTGCCCTTCTCCTACGAGATCACCGGCAACCCTACCCTCACGCCGCCCCAGGTGACTGTTACCGGGCCGGCCGAGGTGGTGCAGGCGTTGGAGCGGGCCGAGGTCAACGTACCGCTGCGCGGCGCACGCGCCAGCGTCAACGAGGAGAGGGCGGTGGTGCTGAAGGATGCCGAAGGCAACGTGCTGACCGGGCTCACCACCGATCCCGAAGACGTCCAGATATCGATTCCCATCAGCCAACGGTTTAACACGCGCGACGCTGCCGTTCACGTGGTCATTACTGGCACGGTGGCCCCGGGCTATTGGATCAGCAATATCAACGTTGAGCCCAAGACGGTTACGCTGCTAGGTCCGCCCAGTACCCTGGAGGAGATCGGCGGCTTTGTCGACACCGTGCCGGTCGACGTTACCGGTGCTGCCGGCGACATCGTGCGGCGCGTGCCGCTGGCGCCGCCGGCCGGTGTCAGCGCCCTCAACGAACGGGGCGTCAGCGAGGGCAGCGTCGAGGTGCGCATCACCGTCGTACCTCAGCTCAGCAACCTGCGCCTGACCTTGCCGGTCGAGGTGACCGGCGCGCAGACGACCGATACCATCAGCAAGAGTCCGGCTTTCGTCGATGTGCTGCTCTCTGGCCCGCTGCCGATTCTGAACCAGGTCAACGCGGACCCGAAGCTGGTGCGGGTGCTGATTGACGTCACAGGACTGGATCCAGGCCCGCACGATCTGACGCCGACGCTGATCACGCCGGAGGGCCTGCGAGCGACCGTCGTCCCCAACACCGTACAGATCAGGATCGAGCGTCCCACCACCCCCTAGCCATGCGCATTTTGATCGACGCTACGCCCTTGCAGACCGGCCATCGCGAGCGGGGGGTGGGCACCTACACGCGCGAGCTGCTGCGCGCGCTGCTGGCGCTGGACCGGGATAACGACTACTTGCTGCTGGCCCATCCCGACCACGCCCAGCCGGCCGGCCCGCTGCCTGATCTCGCCCCGCTGCCCCCTAATGTCACCCTGGTCACCCTGCCACGGCCGGCGCTGGGCAGGCTGAGCGGCTTCGCCAGCCATCAAGCTGCGCTGCCAGCCCTGCTGGCCAGGCAGCGCGCTGACCTGTTCCACTCGCCCGGCTTCGTAGCGGCCTTCAGCGTGCCCGGTGTGCCCTGGCGCTGCCCGCTGCCGCTGGTGGTCACGCTGCACGACTTCATCCCCCTGCATGTGCCTGATCTGTTCAGCGGCAAGGCCATCAACCGCTGGTGGTATGGCCAGCAGATGCGGCTGGCCCGCCGCGCCAGCCGGCTGATCTGCGTCAGCCAGGCCACGCGCGACGATGCGCTGCGCTTCATGAATGTCGAGCGGGAGCGCTGCACGGTGATCCACGAGGGGGTGGACCGGACGGTGTTCTACCCGGAGATGGCCCCACGGCCGGCCGCAGACCCGCCCTACGTCCTCTTTGTCGGTGGAGACTACGCCAACAAGAACCGGCCGGCCGCGCTGGCCGCCTTCGCCCGCTTGACCGAGTCCACCACACTGCCGCATCACCTCATCTTGGTGGGCCGTGACCGGACGCCGGATGCCGAGTTGGCCCGCCGTTATCCGGGCCTCGACCTGCGCCGGGTGCGTCGTATCGAGGCAGTCGACCAGGCTGAGATGGCGCGTCTCTACCGTGGTGCCGATCTGTTCCTGTTTCCCTCCACCTGCGAGGGCTTCGGCCTGCCCGTGCTGGAGGCTATGGCCAGCGGCGCGCCGGTGGTCACCAGCACTAGGAGCTCGCTGCCTGAGGTCGCCGGCCAGGCCGCGCTGCTGGTCGATCCGCACGATGTCAGCGCTCTGGCGGCAGCTATGGCCGGGGCGTTGGCCGATCGGGCGCTGCATGGCCGGCTGCGGTCTGCCGGCCTGGCACGCGCGGCTGAGTTTACGTGGCAAGCTGCGGCCAAGCAGACGCTGGCCGTCTATCGTCAGGCGGTTTGAGGGGAACGCCCCCTTCGCTTTTGGCTGTTGTTGGGCGTAGTGCTATACTTACCAGTCTGTGCTTCGGCGCCCAACCCTTTGACCTGTGGAGAGAGCCCATTGCTCGCCTTATCGTTGCTTCACGCCCTGGTTGCCATTACCCTGGCGATCTATGGCGCCAATGCCTTGCTGTTGACCTTGCTCTACCTGCGCCGGCGCCGCCAGGCGCCTCCTGCGCCGCCGCCGCCGCCGGCCGAGTGGCCGGCCGTAACGGTGCAGGCGCCGGTGTTCAACGAGCTGCACGTGGTGGAACGTCTGATTCACGCTCTGGCCGCGTTGGACTATCCCAGCGACCGCCTACAGATCCAGATACTGGACGATTCCACCGACGAGACCACAGCGCTGGCCGCGGCCTGCATCGAACGCTACCGTAATCAGGGGCTGGACATCGAGTTGGTGCATCGCCAACTGCGGCCCGGCTTTAAGGCTGGCGCGCTGGCCGCGGCCATGTCCCAGGTCAGCGGCGAATTCATTGCCATTTTCGACGCCGACTTCACGCCTGCGCCCGACTTCCTGCGCCGCACCGTGCCCTATCTGCTGGCCCAGCCGCAGGCCGCTTTCCTTCAGACGCGCTGGTCGCACCTCAATGCCCCCTACTCGCTGCTGACTCAGGCGCAGGCGCTGGCGCTGGACGGCCATTTTGTGGTGGAGCAGACCGTGCGGCAGCGCAGCGGCTGGCTGTTTGGCTTCAACGGCACGGCTGGCCTGTGGCGCAAGCAGGCCATCGACGACGCAGGCGGCTGGCAGACCGACACGCTGTGCGAGGACCTGGACTTGAGCTACCGCGCCCAACTGCGCGGCTGGCAGGGGCTGTATCTGCCCGACGTGGACGCGCCGGCCGAGATTCCGCCGCAGTTGGCGGCCTTCAAGCGCCAGCAGAACCGCTGGGCCACCGGATCGATCCAGACCTTTCGCAAGCTGGCCGGCCAGGTCGCTTGCAGCCCGCGACCGCTGGCGCACAAAGTCGAGGGCCTTATCCACCTGGGCGCCTATTTCTGCCATCCGCTGATGGTGCTGCTGTTGCTGCTGACGCTGCCCTTGCTCTGGCTGGGCGACACCGCGGCCAACCCGCTGCGCTGGCTGATGGCCTACCTGGGCTTGGCCAGTGTCGGACCGCCGCTGCTCTATGCCGTCTCGCAGCGGGAGCTGTACCGCCGCCAGAGCTGGCTGCGCCGGCTGGCCGCGCTGCCGCTGTTGGTACTGTTGGGCACTGGGGTCGCGCTGAGCAACACAGTTGCGGTAGCTCGCGGGCTCTCCCGCCGGCCGGCCGGCTTCCAGCGCACCCCTAAGTTCCACGTCCAGGACCGGCATGACCCGTGGCAGAACAAGCGCTACACCCTGCCGTTGAGCTGGCTGGTGGTGGGCGAGCTGTTCCTGGCCGGCTACGCCCTGCTGACCGTGGCCGTGGCCCTGTGGCGCGGGCACATCTATGCCGTGCCCTTCCTGCTGCTCTATGTGGGCGGTTTTGGCCTGATGGTGCTTGTGGGCATCGTGCAGGGCTGGCAGCGCCGGGCGCCGCGCCGCCGGCAGCGCCGACGGCACAGCCCGGCGCCGCTGGGAGTGGATTAGCTTCGCCAGGAATCAACAGGGCCGTCTGCTGCCACAGCAGGCGGCCCTTAACGCAACAAGCCACGACGCAAGCCTTTCAGCGCATCCTTGAGCGAGCGACTGATCTGGGCATGTCCGACTTGGCCGAGCAGCACGATTACTACCTGTATGGCGTGGACAAGCGATGAAGGCACCGATCATCACTTCAGTCAGGCAGGTCTTCGTCGTCTACTTTAGGCGCTAACTCTCATCTGCGACGCTCGTCTCGGCCGGCTTGTCGATCACCGCGATCGGCGTTTCGCCGCGCGGCAGGACAAAGGGCTCGGCCGGCGATTCGCCCTGCATCACCAATTCGCCGCGCAGATAGGCGCCCTCGTCCAGCAGGAAGGATGCCACCTTGATCACACCCCAGGCGCGGCCGCCTTCCAGCAGCTCTACCCGTTGCGCGTCGATCTGGCCGTTGTAGGCGCCGGAGATCGACACCGTACGCGCGCGGATGTTGGCCAGTACCTTGGCGCCAGGTCCGATGATCACGTTGCCCAGCGTCTCCAACTCGCCCCCCTCCATCACGCCCTCGATGCGGATACTGCCATCGCAGCGCAGGTTGCCGCTGAAGGTAGCCCGGGGGCCCAGACTGACATCAACGACGTCGGGATCGGGTCTTCGTTCTTTGCTGAACATAATGTTACTTCACCTTTCCATTGCGATTGGAAACAGCCATCGGCAGGCCGCGCGCCTTGCCAATGGCCTCGAGTTCGTCTTCGGTCAGGGTATAGACCGACTCCCAGCCCACCAGCGGTTTGGCGTAGACGCGGGTGCCCTCGCGGGCGTGCAGGCTGTTGACGATGGCGCCGTTGCCCGCGTGGTCGGCCAGGGCCAGCACGAAGGATTGGTCGCTGCCGGTATGGCTGAAGGGATTGTAGCGCAGCAGACCCACGTGCTGGATGTGCGTAGCGCTGAGGCGCTCGGCCTGGCGGGCAATCTCCAGCGCCTGAGCGGCTTGCTCGCGCGCAGCCTGGACGTTTTCCAGGTGGCCGGCCAGCACCTGCTCCAGGTTGCCGCCGTCGGTGCCGGCGGTTAATGCTGCGTAATCGGCTGTCAAGGTGCGCAACTGGCGCTGTTGATAGAAACCCCAGCCCAGCGCAGCCAGCGCGGCGGCCAGCGCAGCCAGCGCCAGGTAGGGTGCATACAAATCAAGCCACAGATACAAAACAAATCTCCTTAGCGGTTCAGATACATTTAGTTGTTCGTATGGTAATCCAGGTCGATGCTGCCCTGGCGCGCAATGCGCAGCAGGGGCGGCTCGACCGCATCGTGCGGCCGCTGCAAGAGCGGGCTGATGGAGCGCCGCGTCCAGATGCGGTAGATCGTGTCGGCCAGCAGGGGCGCGATCGATTTGACCACCACTTTGGGATGCAGCTTCTCACCGGTCACGGGGATCGTGTTGGTGACGACAAGCTGTTTGATGAAGTCAAGCTTGTCCAGCCGCTCGATGGCGCTGGGCAGCAGCACGGGATGGGTGATAGCCAAGTAGATTTCCGGCCGTGCGCCTGCTTCGATCAAGCCATCTAGCTGGGTCAGAATGCTGCCACCCGCGATCAGGTCGTCGATCACGATCGGTATCTTGTCCTTGATGTCGCCCACCACGTGCGTGGTGCGCACCGAGTCGAAGCCCTCGCGGCGTTTGTGCATCAAGACCAACGGCAAGTGCAGGGTCTCGGCAAAGCGGCTGGCGACCTTGGTGCGGCCCACATCGGGCGACACGACCACCGCGTCGCGAAACTTGGGATCGCCGTCAAAATGCGCCGCCAGCACCTCGCGCGCCGACAGTGGATCGACCGGGATGTCGAAGAAGCCCTGGGTCGCCTCGGCGTGGATGTCCACGTAGATGATGCGGCTGGCGCCCAGTGTTTCGATCATGCGGGCCGCCACCCGGGCGCTGATCGCCTCGCGGCCCACGGCCATGCGTTCCTGGCGGCCATAGGGAAAGTAGGGCACTACCAGGGTAATGCTATGTACCGAAGCGCGCCGGAAGGCGTCGATGTACAACAACAACTCCATCAGATTGTCGTTGACCGGCGCGCAGCAGGGCTGGATCAGGAAGACATCGTCGCCGCGCACCAACTCGTTGATCTGTACGTGGATCTCGCTGTCGGCCAGATGGGTGGTCGTGCAACTACCCAGGTCTTGCTTGAGAATAGCGGCCATCTCTTCGGCCAGGGGCCGGTTAGCGCTGCCGCTAAACAAACGAAGTGGATATTCAGGCACGCAGGAACCTCCGTAAGAAAGATTTCGGAAGTCGCCGCACATGCGCCAAGGGCGTGGTTGCGGCGAATCTATCCGCTTTGTTTCCAGGACCGGCGACTTCCGAAATCTGTTGGCTCAACTTCGTCGCTGCCCGATTATATGTTATCATCCCGGCGTGGTCAATTCCATTTGGAGCGAGGAACCGTGAGCGAAAAACTGCTGGTAGCCACGCACAACCAGGGCAAGGTGCGTGAATACCGCGCCCTGCTGGCCGATTTGCCCATCGAAGTCACCTACCTGGACGCCGAAGGCGTCACCTTTGAGGCGGAGGAAACAGGCCAGACCTTCGCCGAGAACGCCATCATGAAGGCCCAAGCTTACGCTGCCCACACGGGGCTGCTGACCTGGGCCGACGATTCCGGGCTGGAGGTGGATGCGCTGAATGGAGAGCCGGGCGTGCTGTCGGCGCGTTACGGCGCGCCTGCCGCCCGCAGCGATGTGGAGCGCTATCATTTAGTGTTGAGCAACCTGGCCGGCGCGCCTGAAGTTCAGCGCACGGCCCGTTTCCGCTGTGTCGTCGCCCTGGCCTGGCCCGATGGCCGCGTCTTTACCACCGACGGCGCTTGCGAGGGTCGCATCGCCCACGCCCCGCGCGGCGAACACGGCTTTGGCTACGATCCCGTCTTCCTGGTGGCCGACTTCGATTACCAGCAGACCATGGCCGAACTGGACCCGAAGCTCAAGAACCAGGTCAGCCATCGCGGGCGGGCGTCTCAAGCCGCAAAGCACATGCTGGCGCAACTGATGGCTATTGAGACACCGTTATTGATTCATGATAGGGTTTGAGCCAGTGCTTGCACGTGGATTGAGTAGCGGGTTGAGTTGACACAGCTACCATGAGGGCAATTGCCTCCAGCGTATCGAAACCCTCTGCGGGTCTCCACGCCTGCGCCTGGCCGCAGACGCCGGTCACGTTGATAACGTGACCGGCGGGAGGCTGCGCAGGAATGCTTCCACCGCCGTCGCCACCTCCTCCGGCGCTTCCAGCGCCACCATGTGGCCAGTGTTGGGGATCAGCGCCAAACGGGCGTGGGGCAGGCTCTGCGCCAGCGACTCGCTGAACTTGGGGGGCGTCATCACGTCGTTGCTGCCGCACACCACCAGCGCCGGCGTCGCGATGCGCGCCGCATCCGCGCGGCGATCGAACTGGTCGCAGGCGTAGAAGTCATCGTACATGACCTGGGGGTCGTTCTCCAATACACTCTGGAGGTACAGTCGCTTGAGCTGTTCAGGCGTGTTCTTGTCATGCACCCAGTCGGCAATGGTGCGGGCGGTGGCGGCAAAGTCGCTGCGGATGCCGTCCAAAATGGCCGGCGCCACCCGCAGCCGCGCCCCTGTGCCCACCAGCACGATGCCCGCCAGCCGGCCGGGATAGTGCAGGGCGAACTCCTGCACGATCGCGCCGCCCATGGAGTGGCCGGCCAGCACGACGCGTTCCAACCCCAGCGTCTGGCAGAAGCTGTAGACCACGTCGCGGTAGGCGGCGATGCTGTTGCGGCCCGGGCCGGTCGACTTGCCGTGGCCGGGCAGATCCAGCGCGTAGACATTCCAGCCGGCCAGGCGGCGTAGCGCGGCCGGCCAATGCATGTGCGTGCCGCCCGCGCCGTGGATCAGCAGCAGCGGCGGCCGGTGGTTGGCCAGGTCGTCGGCATGGAGACGATAGTACAATGACTGGTTGGCAATGGTCATGCGGGGCATGGTCGTATCCTCTTTGATCCTGAAACGCCGCTAAACGTGCGCAGCGGACCGGCTGATTCTAGCACGGGGCAGTGAAAGGCGCAACCGTCGCTCTTGCCATGTGTGTTGCAGGAGGCTATAATGGTTGCATGTCAAACCTTTATCTCATTCGCCACGCCAGCCCCGACTGGAATCGTCCTGATCTGCCCTATCACATACCCCCTGGCCCGCCGCTCAGCCCGCAGGGCCTAAACGAGGCGCAGGCGCTGGCCGGCTTTTTGAGGACCACCGGCGTCCAACGCCTCCTGACCAGCCCGCTGGAGCGCTGCATGCACACGGCGCAGATCGTTTCAGCCGCCACCGGCGCGCCTTGGCAGGTGGTCGATGGCCTGCGCGAGTGGCAGCCTCACGAGAACAAAGAGATCGTGTTGGCCCGCGCGCTGCCGGTGGTCGATCAGGCCTGGCGCGAAGTGCATGCCAACGGCGCAGGCGGGCCGGTCGCGCTCTTCAGCCACGGCGGGCCGATCCTGGCTCTGTTGTCGGCGCTGGGTATCGACGATTCCACGCTGGAAACGCTGCGCATCTACGACCATCGTAACCCCCTGCCGCCGGCCGGCGTCTGGCAGGTCAGCCCAGGCGATCCTGGTGAGGCTTCTGGCCGTGACCTGCGCCTGGTCTTTGTGCCCCCAACCGCCCAGACCATCATCTGACTGCCCGGATCAATTGGGCGCGGCCTGCCACTGAAACGAACGATATCGGCTGGGCGGGCTGGTAGCCAACAGGCTACCCGCGTCGCCGGTCAGCGTGCGCACATCGCGGGCCACTTGAACGCTCCACAGGAAGCGGTTGGCGCGCTGCCCTTGCCGTTCCAGCCATTCGTTGGGGACGCGGAAACTGGTGCCGACCGTGGTGGCGGTGAACTCTTCGCGCACGCGGGCTTCGGACACCACGCGCACCACGTAGACCTCGGTCGGCCCTAACGTGCCCACCGACAGCCACTGCAACAGGACGGTATCGCCTGCCACTGTGGCGCCATCCAGCGGCGTCAGCGGTTGCGGCGCGGCATGAGGCGGGCCGGGCGTGGCCGTCGGCGTGGGCACGGGGGTCGCAGTGGGACCAGAAATCGACTGGATCGTCAACGTCCCGGTGATGGTGCCCACCGGCACGATCACCTGCTCGCCAGGCCGGATGATGGTGTCGGCGTTCTGGAGGTTGTCGTTGAAGTTGACGATGGCCTCCACCGAGCTGCCCAGCCGCTTGGCGATGGTCTCGATGGTGTCGCCGGCTCGCACCACCACCAGGTAGATCGCGTTCTTGGGGGTCGGGGTGGGGGTCGGTATAGGCAGGCCATCCGTCCCGCGCGGCACGTTGCCCAGCGGTATGGTCAGCTTCTGGTCGATCTGCAGCAGGTCGCTGGTCATGCCATTGAAAGCCATCAGGTCCTGCACGCTAATAGCATAGCGGGCCGCGATCAGGTTGACCGTGTCGCCGCGCTTGACGACGTAGACCGCCGGAGTCGCCGTCGGCGCTGCGGCCCCTTCGCCAGCGCTGCCAGCCGTGGGGATAAGGAGTTTCTGGTCCACCTGGAGCAGGTCGCTGGACATGTTGTTGGCGGCCATCAGGTCGCGCGCGCTGATGCCGTAACGGGCGGCAATCTTGTTGACGTTATCGCCGCTGACTACGGTGTAAACGATCGGTGTTGGCGTTGCTGTGGGAGTGAGCGGCGTCGTGGCGGTGATCGGCTCGGTCAAGGTGAGGGCAAGGCTGGTCGTGACACTTGCGCCTGCGCGCAGTGCAGGTGCCGGCAGCGTCAGCTCGATGTCCACGGCTGGCA
>JBFYTD010000479.1:0-3005 GCA_041300885.1 Anaerolineae bacterium
GCAGGATAGCGCGGATGCGCGCCTGCACTTCCTTGAAAGCGAAGGGCTTGGCGATATAGTCGTCGGCTCCCAGCTCAAAACCTCTGACCATGTCGTCGGCGCCGCCCAGCGCAGTCAGCATGATGATCGGCACGTCGGACTGCGTTCGGATCTGTTGGCACACGCCGAAGCCATCGACGCGCGGCATCATGATATCTACGATGACAAGGTCGAACGGCTCGGAAGCAAAGACCCTCAGCGCTTCTTCGCCGTCGTTCACGGTGGTCACATGATGGCCTGTCGCCTCCAGCGACATGCGCACCAGGTTGCGCAGCGGCGCCTCGTCTTCTGCGATCAAGATGCGTGCCTGAAAGGACATTGCGAACTCTCCAACTGGAGCCATGTGAGGCGCTCGGAACCCAGGCTCATCGCAACTAGAAAAGTCCGGCGCCGCCTCGTTGTCAAGGTCAGGGGGTCAATTGTCCAATAGTAGCTGGCTCAGGTGAGCTCCATGCGCATGGCAGATGGCAATGGCGACAGCATCCGCCACATCGTCTGGCTTCAACACGACATCCAGCCCCAGCAGCAGCCGCACCATCTCCTGAATCTGCGCCTTGCCGGCGCCGCCATAGCCCGCCACAGCCAGCTTGACCTCAGAAGGCTTGTAGTGAAAAATCGGCAGATCAGCCTGAGCGGCTGCCAGCAGCACGACCCCGCGGGCCTGGCCGACGCTCATGGCGGTGCGCACGTTTTTGCTGAAGAACAACTCCTCTACAGCCACGGCTTCGGGTTGAAAACGGGCGATGACGGCGCTGAGCTCCCTGTGGATGGCCAGCAGGCGCTGCGGCAGCTCCATGCCAGCCGGGGTAACAATCGCGCCGCAGTCTACCAAGTGCAAATCGCCGTCGTAGTCTACCAGCCCATAGCCTGTGATCGCCGTGCCAGGGTCAATGCCCAGTACCCGCAAGCTACTCCTCCATTCTCTGCAGGAGTTCCTCGCTGATCTCCAGGTTGGAGTAGACGTTGGTCACGTCGTCCAGTTCTTCCAGGTTCTCGATCAGGTTCATCACGCTGACCGCAGTCTTGTCGTCCACGCTGAGCGGAGTCTTGGGCTTCATGGTCAGCTCAGCATTTTCCACCGGCAAGCCGCGCAGGCGGAAAGCATCCTGCACGATCTTGAGGTCAGCAAGTTCAGTGTAGACCTCGGCCACGTCCTCACCGAACTCCACATCCTCGGCGCCCGCGTCCAGCGCAGCCTCGAAGACGTCGTCCTGGCTGTGCTGGTTGAGCGCCACGGTGATGTAGCCGCGCGGCTCGAACTGCCACGCCACTGAGCCGCTCTCGCCCATCGCGCCGTTGCCGCGGCTGAGCACATGACGAATCTCGGACACCGCTCGGTTGCGATTGTCGGTTAGCACCTCGATGTAGAGCGCGACGCCGCCGGGGCCATAGCCCTCGAAGGCCGTTTCGATCAACTCCTCGCCGGCCTCCAGGCCAGACCCGCGCCGGATCGCCCGCTCGATGTTCTCCTTGGGCATGCTGTTGGCCTTGGCCTTGTCGACGGCCAGGCGCAGCTTGAAGTTGTAGTCGGAGTCAGCGCCCTCACGCGCCGCGATTTGAATCTCTCGCGCCAGCTTGGTGAACAGCGCGCCGCGCTTGCTGTCGGCTGCACCCTTCTTGCGTTTGATGGTTGACCATTTTGAGTGACCTGACATCGTTTCTTCTCCTGTTGACTGCGTTACGCTGCACGAGCTTGGTCCGATTATAGCACAAGGTACGCCTAAGCGGCAACCGGGCTACCCTGCTGCGTGCGAGTCTGCACAGCCTCTAGAAAGGCCCGGAAGAGCGGATGCGGCCGGTTGGGCCGGCTCTTGAATTCAGGATGGAACTGGCTGCCCAGCATCCAGGGATGATCGCGCAGTTCGGCGATCTCCACCAGTCGACCATCGGGAGAAAGACCGCTCAGCGTCAGACCGGCCTCGCTAAGCTGCTCGCGGAAGCTGTTGTTGAACTCAAAACGGTGGCGGTGACGCTCGGACACCTGCTCCTGTCCATAGGCGGCCGCGGCAGCCGTGCCCGCCTGCAGGACGCAGGGGTAGGCGCCCAGGCGCATGGTGCCGCCCATGTCGGCGATGCCGCGCTGGTCGGGCATCAGATCGATGACCGGGTAGTTGGTGTGCGGATCGAACTCGGTGCTGTTGGGGCGGTCGGAGCCGGTGACGTGGCGGGCGAACTCGATGCACATCACCTGCATGCCCAGGCACAGCCCCAGGTAGGGCGTCTGGTGCTCGCGGGCGTAGCGGGCCGCCACGATCTTGCCCTCGATGCCGCGGTAGCCGAAGCCGCCCGGTACCACGATGCCATCGACCCCGGCCAGCCGCTCGACGCTGCGGCCGCGCTCCAGATCCTCCGAGTTGATCCACTCGACATGCAGGCGGCGACCCAGGGCGACCGAGGCGTGGATCAGCGCCTCGCGCACGCTGATGTAGGCGTCTTGCAGCTCGACGTATTTGCCCACCAACGCCACGCGCAGCGGTGCAACGTCTTCGGCCTGGCCCAGGGTGTTCTGGCGCAGCACCAGATCGCGCCACTCGCTCAGGTCGGCCACGCGCCAGCCATAGCTCAGCCGGCTGGTCAGCCAGTTGCCCAGGCCGAACTCCTCCAGCATCAGCGGCACCTCATAGAGCGATTTGACGGTCTCCAGCGGCACCACAGCCTCCGGCTCCACGTCGCAGAAGAGGGCGATCTTGTCGCGGATCGACTTCTCGACCGGGTAGTCGGAGCGGCAGACGATCACGTCGGGCTGGATGCCGATGCCGCGCAGCTCGGAGACGCTGTGCTGGGTGGGCTTGGTCTTCAGCTCGCCGGTGGCGCCGATGTGCGGCAGCAGCGTCACGTGGATGTAGAGCACGTTGTCGCGGCCCACGTCCTTGCGCATCTGGCGGATGGCCTCCATGAAGGGCAGGCTTTCGATGTCGCCCACCGTGCCGCCCACCTCGACGATCACCACCTCGGCGTCGTTGTCG
>JBFYTD010000054.1:0-8543 GCA_041300885.1 Anaerolineae bacterium
CTGGGCCTCAAGCCGGCGGGCGAACAGGTGGTGGAGCGCATGGTCGAGCTGGGCATGCTGATCGACCTGAGCCACTGCACGCCGCCGGCCCGCCAGCGCATCTACGACATCGTCGGCCAGCGCGCGCCGCTGATGATGACCCACGTCGGCGCCTATGCCATCAACCCGGACCCCTACAATCCGCAAGATTGGGAGCTGAAGAAAATCGCCGACACAGGCGGCGTAGTGGGCGTGATCTTCATGCCCTACTGGCTGGCGCCTGATGCCCGCAAGCGGGGCATGAACGCGGTCGTGCAGACGTTGCGCCACTTCTTGGACGTGGCCGGCGTCGACCATGTGGGTGTTGGCAGCGACTTCGACGGCTTCATCGATCCCCCCGACGACCTACCCGACGCCCGCCATCTGGGTCGCCTGACCCAGCGTATGCTGGCCGAGCGCTTCACGCCGGAGCAGATCGGCCAGATCTGGGGCGGCAATGCCCTGCGCGTCCTGCGCCAGGGCTGGGGGAAGTAGTCTCGTCACTTCTACCTGCCGCTTGGTCGAGACCGCCTCACCTGACCGATATTCTGGCATGGTTCACTGACTGGTTCAGTGAAACTTCACAAATTACGCGGAGTCGAGCACGCCCACGTGCGGGTCCTGCGCGCACAAGTCGCACCTGCGGATGCTCACTCCGCGATGCGTTGTAAAGGTCTATTGATGGAGATTGAACCATGCCGAAATTCCCATCGATGCAGACGCGGGCTAGCTTTCGCCAATTGCTGAAGTGATGGTATAATGCGGGCTGCGTTGCGATAAGCATTGCATGTTTACAGGTCAGGCGATTTCACCTGACTTTTTACTTTTGAACAAAGGTAGGAAAAGACAGCGTGTTTCGACCGCTCGACTGGCTGCTGGGCCTCTTCTCGCTGGACATCGGCGTAGACCTGGGCACGGCTAACACTCTCGTAAACGTCCGCGGCAAGGGCATCGTCATCAACGAGCCCTCCGTGGTGGCTATCGACAAGAACACCAAGAAGGTGCTCGCTATCGGCTCCGAGGCCAAGGAGATGGTAGGCCGCACCCCGGCCAACATCATCGCCATTCGCCCGCTGCGCGACGGCGTGATCTCTGACTTCGATATCACGGAGCAGATGCTCCACTACTTCATCCGTAAGGTCCATGACCGCATGGTGCTGCGCGTGCCGCGGCCGCGGGTCGTGGTCGGCATCCCCAGCGGCGTGACCGAGGTGGAGAAACGCGCCGTTCATGACGCGGCGGTGAGCGCCGGCGCGCGTGAAGCCTTTCTTGTCGAAGAGCCGATGGGCGCGGCCATCGGCGCCGGCCTCAAGGTCACCGACGCCAAGGGCAGCATGATCGTCGACATCGGCGGCGGCACCACCGAGGTCGCCGTGATCGCGTTGGGCGGCATTGTGGTGGCCCGCTCCATCCGTGTGGCTGGCGACGAGATGGACGAAGACATCATCCAGTACGCCCGGCAGAAGTACAACCTGCTGATCGGCGAGCGCATGGCTGAGGAAGCCAAGATCATGGGTGGCTCCGCGTATCCCTTGGAGCAGGAGATGACCGTTACCCTGCGTGGGCGCAACCTGATCACTGGCCTGCCTGAAGCCATCGACGTCTCCAGCGTTGAACTGCGCGAGGCCCTGGCGCCGTCGGTCAACGTGATCGTTGAGGCAGTGCGCGACGCTGTGGACGAAACGCCGCCTGAATTGATCGCCGATCTGATGCAGGGCGGGGTGGTATTGGCTGGCGGCGGTGCGCTGCTGCGCGGACTCGACACGAGACTGACAGCCGAGACCAAGATGAAGGTGCGGGTGGCCGACGATCCGCTGACCTGTGTCGCCCACGGCGCCGAGGCGATCCTGGAAGAGCTGCCCACCTTGCGCAAGGTGCTGGCCTCGATGCAGCGCGGCAGCACCATTCACTAGTCTTCTGCTATGCTCCAACGGCCCCGAACCAGGCGACGTATCCGCTGGTGGCCTATCGTCATTGTGCTGTTGGTGGCGGCGGTTGTCTTACTCAACACGCGCTCCATAGATGCGCCCCGAGACATAACAGCGCGCGTTACCCTGCCTTTGCAGCGCTTGCTGCGCCAGGCCGGCAACGAGTTACGCAGCGCCACAGGCGTGGTGGGCGATGCCGCCACGTTGCGTGATCGCAACACCGAGCTCGAACAAGTTGTCGCTCAGCTCACCGTGGAAAACCTGCGCCTTAAGGAAGTCGAGGCGGAGAATGTGCGCCTGCGCAGCCTCCTGCAGTTTCGCGATGTCAACCCCAGCTTCACCTATAAAGGTGGCCAGGTAGTTGGCCGCGTTGTCGCCAACGAGCCCAGCAGCATCATCCAATCGATCCTGATCGACATTGGCAGCAACAACGGCATCGAGCCGGGCATGCCTGTTGTCACTGAGCTCGGGCTGGTCGGTCGGGTGACGGACGTCTACAGCAATGCTGCGCGTGTGCTCTTGATCATCGACAGCAGCAGCAACGTCAACACCATGCTGCAAAACACCCGGCTGCGCGGCATTCTGCGCGGCCGGGCTGGCCAGTCGCCCGTCATGGACTATCTGCCGCAGGATCAGTCGATCCTGGTCGGCGATATCGTGGTGACGTCTGGCGAAGGCGGCAGCTTCCCTGTCGGCATCCCCGTGGGCCAGGTGGTTGAGGTGGAACAGAACGACATCGAGATGTTCCAGCGCGCAGTTGTGCGCACGACGGTGGATTTCAACACCCTGGAAACCGTGTTGGTAGTTACCAACTTCGTCTCATCCAGCGAGCAGTTCGGCGCTCCGCCAGGCAACCAGGGTTCGGGTGGACCACCAGGTGCGCCATGACCCCTTACCTGCTTGTTTTAGCGCTGGGTTTGGCAGCGCTGCTGCAGGTCTCACTGCTGCCTGCCCTGCACGTCGGCGGGGTCTACCCCAACCTTCCCCTGATGGTGGTCGTGGCCTGGGCGCTGTTGCGGGGCTCCCGCTCGGCAGCGATCTGGGCGCTGATCGCCGGCCTCTGGTTGGATCTGCTCAGTAGCCGCTCTTTTGGAGGCTATACACTCGGTCTGGTGGTGGCGGCCTATCTGGCCGGGCTAGCGGCGCAAACCGTCTACCGGCCCACGATCTTTTTTGCGTTAGTGATGGCCGCCGTTGCTACAGTCGTGCAGGGCGGCATCCAGATGGCTTTGCTTTGGCTGGGCGGTGGAACCTTTTCACCGCCCGATGCGTTGCTTCGTCTGGTGCTTCCTGAAATTGCGTATAACTGTGTTATTATGTTGCTAGTCTTCCCGCTGCTGTCCTGGGTCAACCGGACGACGGGCCGGGAACGTTTGCCGCTGGAGTGAATAGTGTGTTAGCGCGACCTTTGCCGCCGTCGAGGCGGTTAGCTATTTTGCGAGGATTGGTGCTGCTGGCGGGGATAATCTTTATCGCGCAGTTGGTGCGTATTCAGTTCGTACAAGGCCAGGGTCTGCGGGCCCGGGCCGATGCGAACCGCTTTCGTTTGGTGGAAGTGCGCGGGCAGCGCGGCGTGATGTACGACCGCAACGGTCAGTTGTTGGTGCGCAACAGGCCCAGCTTCGACGTTGTGGCCATGCCCGCCAATCTGCCCGACGACGACGACGAGGCGCGCGCGGTCCTGGAACGCCTGGAGGATATCATCATCACTGCGTCCGGGGCCAATCTACCCTTGCACGAGCAGGCCATTGCAGACCCGTCAGAATCAGTCGCAGGGCAAGTGGGGCAACAGGGCCTTCCTCAATTCCGTGAGCGTTTGAGTGTCGACGAAGCGATGGCTGAGATCGATGCCGCCATGCAGGGTGGCGCTTATCGGCCGGTGGTGATTGCCGGCCGCGTCAGCTCGCAGACAGCCTTCGCTGTGGCCGAGCAGAGCCACCGTCTGCCCGGCATCGAGTTAAGCGTCACCCCGGTGCGCGAGTACCTGACCGGCCCGCTCACCTCGCAGCTGATTGGTTTCATGGGGCCGATCCCGGAGGCCTACGTTGGAAGCTATCAAGAAGCAGGCTATCGATCCAACGACGAGGTGGGACTGGCCGGTCTGGAGCTGACTTTTGAGAAGGCGTTGCGCGGCCTTGATGGCCGGCGCAACATCGAGGTCGACGTCAACGGCCGCGAGGTGCGCACTGTGGGCGATATCTTCCCCAGCGCGCCAGGCAACAACCTGGTGTTGACCATCGACGCCAAGCTGCAGGAACTGATGGAACAGGCCCTGCTGCGCGGGCTGGAGGCGGCCAAGGCTAATGTAGGTGTGGCAATTGCCATGGACCCAAAAACCGGCGATGTGTTGGGCCTGGTCAGCCTGCCCACCTATGACAACAACCAATTTGCCCGCGGCATCACCGCGCGGGAGTACCAGGCGCTGATCGATGATAAACGCCTGCCGCTGCTCAACCATGCCATCAGCGCGCTCTACCCGCCTGGCTCCGTGTTCAAGATCGTGGCGGCCAGCGGTGCGTTGCAGGAGGGGGTGATCGACGAGAACACCCGGTTGGGCGACAGCTTTGACGGGCGCGTCGATGGTATCATCTATGTGGACAATCGCTTTTTCCCCGACGATCCGCGCTATGCCCAGCCCTTCTACTGCTGGATCCATACCTTCGGCACCGGTCACTATCGCGTCACTGTGCGCGAGGCCATGGCCGTGTCCTGTGACACCTTCTTCTATCAAATCTCTGGCGGCTACCGCAAGACTTTCGAGGGCCTGGGCATCGACAAGTTGGTGGACTACACCAAGGTTTTTGGTTTTGGAGAGCTGACCGGGATTGACTTGCCGGGCGAGAACTCCGGCTTGGTGCCAACGCCACGCTGGAAACGCCTCACCTACGCCGAGACCTGGTCGGCGGGCGACACCTACAACATGTCCATCGGCCAAGGCGCACTGCTGGCCACGCCGATGCAGATGCTCAACGCCACTGCGGCCATCGCCAATGGCGGCACCCTCTATCGCCCGCAGTTGGTGCATCAAATCGTGGACACCGAGGGCAACGTGGTCGAGGAGTTCCAGCCGGAGCCAATTCGCGACTTGCCGCTGGATCCCGAGGTGGTGGACATCGTGCGCGAGGGGCTGTGGGGCGCTGTCAACTACCCCAACGGGACTGCCAAGGCGCTTACGGTGCCCGGTATCACAGTGGCCGGGAAGACCGGCACGGCTGAGTTCTATGACCCGGATATCCCGCTCACGGCCAGCGGCCGGCTGCCATACCATGCCTGGTTCACGGCTTTTGCTCCCTATGAAGACCCGGAGATCGCCATCGTCGTATTTGTCTACAATGGCGGTGAAGGTTCAGCCACTGCACTGCCGGTAGCTCAGGAAATCCTGCGCGGTTACTTCGCTCTGAAGTACCCCTCCCAGCCGCTGGAGATCGCGCCTGGCGAGGCGATCACATCGACGGGGATATTGCCAGGAATCGAGGCGCTCATCACTGACACCGTGCCCATCAGCGCGACCGGCGAGCTCGGCGGTGGAGGCGACTGATGCGTCTCAACCTGCGGCGCTTTGACTTTGTGTTGTTGGGCACCACCCTCGCGCTGGTGGTGTTTGGCGTGGCAATGGTCTATAGCGCTACGCTGGGGGTGCCCACCTACGAGGACTACCCGCTGCGCCAGATTATCTACGCCCTGCTGGGCCTGCTCTTGCTGTTGTTGGCGGCGGCCTTCGATTACCGCTTGCTGACCACCTTCCAATGGCCTGTATACGCGCTGATCCTGCTGGCGCTGGGCGCAGTGACCATCTTGGGTCAAGTGCGCGGCGGCGCTTCCGGCTGGTTCGATGCCGGCATCATCTTCGT
This sequence comes from Anaerolineae bacterium, assembly GCA_041300885.1. GTDB lineage: Bacteria > Chloroflexota > Anaerolineae > JAAEKA01 > JAAEKA01 > JAAEKA01. The sequence continues at coordinate 5,798 of JBFYTD010000054.1, forward strand.
CCAGCCGGCCGAGATCAGCAAGGTGTTGTTTGCGATCGTCTTTGCCCAGTATCTGGCCAGCCGGCACGACCGCCTGGGCAAACCGCAGTGGGTGCTGGGCGCCTTCGTGTTGATGGCGCTGCCGGCGGCCCTGATCTACATGCAACCTGATCTGGGCAATGCGATCGTGTTGCTAGTCATCGGAGCAGTCATGTTGTTCGTGGCCGATCTGCCCTGGGGTTACATCGTGGGCGCCGTGGCGGCTGGCGCGCTGGCTCTGCCGGTGATCTACGCCAACCTGCAGGGCTATATGAAGGAGCGCATCGATATCTTCCTGGACCCGGCCAGCAATCCCGACGCCAGCTTCAACATTGCGCAGGCGCTGATCAGTATCGGCAACGGCGGGGTGCTGGGCAAGGGCTTCGGTGAGGGCAGCCAGAGCCAACTACACTTCCTGCGGGTGCGCTACGCCGACTTCATCTTCAGCGTCATCGCCGAGGAACTGGGCTTTTTGGGCGCCGTGGCCCTGATCATTCTGCTCACCATCGTGTTGTGGCGCCTGATCACCATCGCCGATCAGGCACGCGATCAGTTCGGCCGTCTGTTGGTCGTCGGCGTGATCGCGATGGTCATGTTTCAGGTGGTGGTCAGCATCGGCATGAACCTGGGCTTATTACCCGTGACCGGCATCACCCTGCCCTTCATCAGCTACGGCGGCAGCTCTCTGTTGACTCTGATGATCGGTATCGGTCTAGCCGAGAGCGTCGCTATGAGGAACCGGAAGATCGAGTTTGACTGAGGCGGCGGAGTAGCCTGACCGAGCCAGCATAGGTTTGACGCTCACAAGGCACTGTGCTATACTCCCTTTCAATTGAACAGCACGCAACGTTGACGGAGACGAGTAGGCTGCCGGTTGACTCTCAGAGAGCTGCCGGTTGGTGCGAGGCAACAGCGACCGCAGCCGAAAAGCCCTCCCGAGTTCCGGGCCACAACGGAGTATGCAAGCGAAAGGTGGCAAGTAGCGCAACCTGCAACCTGCTCTCCCTGTATGGTCGGGCGTCTGGCCCCCGTTAACGGGTCGAGGTCCCAACGGACCTGTTGAGGCTGTCGCCCGTGAGGGCTGCGGCGAATCCAGGTGGCACCCCGAGCACGCCCCCTCGTCCTGGTTGACGAGGGGGCGTTTTGATTCGTGACGCCTGCCACGTGACACTTGAAACGTGATACGTGACCAGACACCAGACACCTGTTTTACGGAGGTACTTCCCATGCTCGACATCAAGATCATTCGCGAGAACCCGGAGTTCGTCAGGCAGCAAATGGCGGCGCTGCAAGACCCTGACGCGCCGGTAGACAAGGCGCTGGCGCTGGACGAGGAACGCCGCCGCCTGCTGGCCCAGGTGGAGGAGCTGAAGGCGCAGCGCAACGTCGAGAGCAAACGCATTGGCCAGTTGATGCGTGAGGGCCAGCGCGACGAGGCTGATGCGCTGAAGAGCGAGATGACTCGCGTCGGCGATCAGATCAAGGCTTTCGACGACCGCCTCAGGCTCGTCGACGAGGAGCTGTTCGACGCCATGAGCCGCATCCCCAACCTGCCGCTGCCCGGCGTGCCGGTGGGCAAGGACGACAGCGAAAACATCGTCGTGCGCACCTGGGGAGAACCGCGCCCGTTCGACTTTCCTCCGCTGCCCCACTGGGACATCGGCGAGACGCTGGGCATCCTCGACTTCGAGCGCGGCGTCAAGCTGTCGGGCAGCCGCTTCTACGTGCTGAAGGGGCTGGGCGCGCGTCTACAGCGGGCCCTAATCACCTGGATGCTGGACGTGCATATCGACGACCACGGCTACAGCGAGATCTATCCGCCCTACATCGTGCGCGCTCAGACGCTGTTTGGCACCGGCAACCTGCCCAAGTTCGCCGATAATCTCTACCGTGATGCGGAGGATGACCTGTGGCTAATCCCCACGGCAGAGGTGCCGGTGACCAACCTGTATCGCGACGAGATTCTGCCGGCGGGCAGCCTGCCTATCGGCCACGTGGCTTACACACCCTGCTTCCGCCGCGAGAAGATGTCAGCCGGCAAGGATGTGCGCGGCATCAAGCGCGGCCACCAGTTCGACAAGGTCGAGATGGTCAAGTTCGTGGAGCCAGAGCAGGGCGAGGCCGAGCTGGCCAGCCTCCTGGACAACGCCGAGGACATCGCTCGCCGGCTGGGCATTCCCTACCGCGTCGTGCAGATGTGTACCGGCGATCTGGCCTTTGCAGCCGCGGCCAAGTACGACATCGAGCTGTGGGCGCCGGGCTGCGGCGAGTGGCTGGAGGTCAGCTCCTGCTCGCTGTTCACCGATTTTCAGGCGCGCCGCGCTAACATCCGTTACCGGCCGGGCGAAGGCGCCAAGCCGCGCTACGTCTACACGCTCAACGGCTCCGGCCTGGCCTTGCCGCGCGTCATGATCGCTGTGCTGGAGACCTACCAACAGCCCGACGGCAGCGTCGTCGTGCCGGAGGTGTTGCGGCCGTACATGGGTGGGGTGGAGGTGATACGGTAGATTGGTGGATTGGTAGGTTGGTGGGTTGGTGGGTTGGTGCGACGTACCACGTCGATCCACCACGTTACCAATTTACCATTTTACCAATCTACCAATTTACCAACTTTGACTCATTCGCTCCCCTGTGCTAAAATGCAGCCGTCCTGAGGGAAAGGAATCCACCCCGGAGGGATGGCCGAGCGGTCTAAGGCGGCTGTCTTGAAAACAGCTGTGGCAGCAAT
>JBFYTD010000480.1:0-3002 GCA_041300885.1 Anaerolineae bacterium
GTCCACCGCATGCGCGGCGAGGACGACCCGGCGCTGGCCGCGCTGGCCTATGAGCAAGATATCCAGCGCTTGTTCCGCACTTTAAGCCCACCGGCCTTCTACCTGATCTGCCTGGGCATGGGCGACAACGGCCATACAGCCTCGCTCTTCCCCGGCACGGCTGCGCTGCGCCAGCAGACGCGCTGGGTCGTCCCACAGTACGTCGAGGTGATGCAGACCTGGCGCGTGACCATGACCGCGCCCCTGATCAACGCGGCCCGCCACGTGGCCTTCTTCGTCGAGGGCGCAGGCAAGGCTGAGATGCTGCGACGGGTGCTGCACGGGCCGTTCGACCCCGACGTATTGCCGGCGCAGATGATCCAACCGGGCAATGGCCAGTTGCATTGGTTGGTGGACGCGACCGCGGCCGGGCATGTCACGTTACCAACGTGACATGCGTCCGGCTGGTAGCCGGACCTACGAGGAATGTGAGGCCATGAACCAGTCGTTGGATCTGCAGACGGCATTGAAACAGACGGCGGCGCATGCTGCGGTCGAGATGTTCGTGCGCAGCGGCATGGCCGTGGGGCTGGGCACGGGCAGCACGGCGATCCATGCCACGCGGCGCGTCGGCGAGCTGTTGATGGCCGGAGAGTTACGCGACATCGTCGCCTTCGCTACGTCCAGGGCCACCCACGCCGAGGCCGTGCGGCTGGGCATCGCCATGATCGACGACGACATGCCGCGGGACCTCGATCTGGTGATCGACGGCGCGGACGAGGTCGATCCGGCGCTGGACGTGATCAAGGGCGGCGGCGGCGCGCTGCTGCGGGAGAAGATCGTGGCCCAGGCCAGCCGTCGCATAGTAATCGTCGCCGACGCCAGCAAGCTGTCGCCACGTCTCGGCGTTCAGTGGCCGGTGCCGGTGGAGGTGCTGCCCTTCGGCTGGCGCTCACAGGCCCGCTTCCTGGAGTCGCTGGGCGCGGCCTGGACGATCCGCTGTACCCCCAACGGCAGCCAGTTCGTCACCGACTCCGGCAACATGATCCTGGACTGCGCCTTTGGTCCCATCGCCGACCCGCCCCGGCTGGCAGCGACGCTCGGCGCCCGCGCCGGCATCGTCGAGCACGGCCTCTTCATCGGCCTGGCCACCGACCTCGTCGTCGCCGGCCCAAACGGCATCGAACACAAGACCCGAAAATAGTACGCAGATCACGCGGATAAACACAGATCTGAGCCTCTGACCTTCTGCCTCTCTGATCCGTGTTAATCTGTGTCATCCGTGGCCAAATTCCTGGAGTTCCCATGACCCCCAAAATCGCCCCCTCAATACTGGCGGCTGATCTGTTACGTTTGCAGGAGCAGGTGCAGGCGGCTGAGCGCGGCGGCGCGCGGCGTTTTCAGATCGACGTCATGGACGGCGTGTTCGTGCCCAACATCAGCTTCGGCATGCCGCTGGTCGAGGCCATGCGCCGCGCCACCGGCGCGCTGCTGGAGGCCCACCTGATGATCGTCCAGGCCGACCGCTACCTGGAGGCCTTCGCCCAGGCCGGCGCAGACCTGATCATCATCCACCAGGAGGCTGTCGTCCATCTGGACCGCGCCATCCAGCAGATCAAGCAGCTCGGCAAGCGGGCCGGCGTCGCGCTCTGCCCAGCCACGCCGCTGCACACGCTGGACGAGGTGATCGAGGACCTGGACATGCTGCTGGTGATGACGGTCAACCCCGGCTTCGGCGGCCAGCGCTTCATCCCCCACACCCTGCGCAAGATCGCCCAGGCGCGCGCCTTGCTGGACGCGCGCAACCCTCAGTGCGAGCTAGAGATCGACGGCGGCGTGGACCTGGCCACCATTGGCCCGGCCTACGCCGCAGGAGCGCGCGTCTTCGTCGCCGGCACCTCGGTCTTTGGCTACTGGCAAGGCGCTGAGGCGGCAGTTGGGGCGCTGATGGATGCGTCGGAACGGGGAGCGGGGAGCGGGGAGCGAGGCGTGTGGAGCGGAGAGCGTGGAGCGTAGCGCGCTGCGTCACACGCCGAGATCAATTGGAGCACAAAGCGCAGTTACCCCATCACGCATCACGCCTTGCGTCACCCACCTCGCTCTCCGCTCCCCGCCTCCCGCTTCCCACTCCCCGGCTACCGCCCCGGCGCGGGACAAGCCGTCTCCCACATGGAGGTCAGCACGCCCACGTCGACAATGTCGTTGGCGCCGTCGCAGGTGCCGCTGGTCTGGCAGTTCACGTCGGCGGCCGGGGTGTAGAGCCCGCTGCCCTGGAACAGATTCCACGCCTCGGCCACGGCGATCACGTCCGCCACGTCGATGGTGGTGGAGCTGACCCCACACGAGCAGTTGATGTCGGCCCAGAAGCAGTCGACAGCCGTGATGGTGAAGTTGACGTTGGAGATGTCGTAGAAGATGTTCTCGGCGCAGGCCACCCGCATCCGGGCGCTGGTGGTGGCGATGTTGGGGACGAAAATGGCCTGTGAGCCGTCGTTGTCGACGCCAGCAGCCAACGTGATGGGATAGGTGAAGCCGCCATCGGTGGACAGGCTGATATCGACTCTGGGGCAGCTCACCGGCGCGGTCGTAGTGCCGGCCACGTTCCAGGTGACGGTCTGCTGGCTGTTGCCGGCCCAGATGACGGCCGTGTTGGGCGCAGTGACAGCAAACGGCCCGGCCGCAGTGGTGACGTTGAAGCTGACGTTGGCCGAGTTGACGCCGCCGCCACCCAGGCGGTTATCGCGCGCAGTCAAACGAAAATTCAGGACACGCGTGACGTTGGGCAGCACCTCGCCGATCGTTATGGTGTTGTTGACCAGGTCGGAGAGACGAGGAAAGGTGCGCGCCGAGCTGGCCACGCTGGGCCAGGAGCGGAAGAAAGGCGGGCTGAGCGGGTTGTTGGGCGCGCCGGCCGGACCCAGGTCGAACTCCTCCCAGTTATAGGTCAGCGCGTCGCCGTTGGGGTCGCTGGCAGAGCCGGTCAGCGTGAACGGGGTCTGGCTGGGGATGGTAAAGCCGCCCAG
>JBFYTD010000055.1:0-8523 GCA_041300885.1 Anaerolineae bacterium
AACTCGTTGGTCGAGTACCCCACCCCGACACCCCGGCCCCAGCTTGCACTGCGGCCTACATTTACACCGACCGCTGTACCCACTGCCGCGCCGCCGACTGCCTCTGAAGCGGTAGCGTCGCCAGAGAGCGCGACCCAGGCTGAGACGCCTACGGCTGAGCAGGCGCTGGCTCAGGTCGAGCTGCCCACAGCTACCCCTGAGCCGCCCACAGCCACGCCCGAACCGCCAACGCCTACCCCTGAGCCGCCGACGCCTACCCCTGAGCCGCCGACGCCTACCCCTGAGCCGCCCACGGCCACCCCCGAACCCAAGCCAGAGGTGGTGATCAGCAATCCGCGCGTCAACGTGCGCAGCGGCCCCGGTCCAGACTTCCCGGTGCTGGGCCAGGTGCTGCAAGGGCAGCGGCTGGCGATTGTCGGCCGCGACCAGGACGGCCAGTGGTGGCAGATCTGCTGCTTCGAGGGCCAAACCGGCTGGCTGGCTGCCGAGGTCGTAGCTGCCGAAGGACCGCTGGAAACCGTCGCCCTGGCCGCCGACCTGCCGACCCCAACCCCAGAGGCGACAGCGACAGCCGAAGTTGCGGCCGTTGCTCCACCGCCGGTCGACGGCGACTCTCCCTTTGGGCTGACCGAGGAGACCAGCTATCCCTTCAACCAGGATTACCTGCGCGTCGGCGTCAAGGTCAACGACAACGATGACACGCCGCTGGCCGGCTTCTACCTGCGGGTGGTCAACGAGACTACGGGCCAACAATGGCTCTCCCCGGCCACCGGCGACAGCCCCTGGCAAAGCACCGCACCCAGTGTAGACTTTGCCGACTACCGTCAGGCCAATCTGATCTACGACACGCGCGGCAAGAGCGCGCTGGCTGGCAACAGCTTCACCCTCTGGCTGGTGGACGGCGCAGGTCGCCAGGTCTCACCGATCGTGCGGTATACCCAGAATGACGACCAGTTCCGTTGGCTATACGTCGTCTGGACGCAGCAGTAGGAGCGGCGACGCCCTACTGATCGCGTTGCTGACGCTGCTGGCTTTGCTCCTGCGCGCAGCCCGACTGGATTTCCAGCCGCTGTGGTGGGACGAAGGCTACAGCGTCTGGTTTGCGCACCAACCGTTGGGCGACATGTTGCGGCTGACTGCCCTGGACATCCATCCCCCGCTCTATTACGCGTTGTTAGGCGGCTGGTCGCAGCTTTTCGGGCTGGGACCGGTGGCTTTGCGTTGGCTATCGGTAGCGGCCGGCGTGGCCGCGGTGCCGCTGATCTACCTGGTGGGCTATGGGCTCAGCGGCCGGCGCGTGGGGCTGGCTGCGGCCTTCTTGCTGGCCATCAACCCCCTGCACATCTACTATTCCCAGGAAGTGCGCATGTACGCGCTGGTGGCGCTGTGGTCGCTGCTGGCCATCGGCGCGGCCGGCCGCTGGCTGGGCCTGGGGCGGCGTATCCGCGGCGACACGCGGCCGGCCGGCTGGGGCTGGCTGGCCGGCTACGTGGCCGCTATCACCCTGGCGCTGTACACTCAGTATTACGCCGCCTTCCTGCTGGCGGGCCTGGCCTTAGCCGGCGGGGTGGTACTGTGGCGTCGCCAAGCCGGACGGGAGCGCTTGCTCATCTGGCTGGCAGCCCAGGGCGGGGCGCTGCTGCTCTTCCTGCCGTGGCTGCTCTACGCGGCGCCCAAACTCGCGCCCTATGTCTCGCAAAAGATCGTGGCCGACTCCGACCAGCCGTTGGGGCTGCTGCTCTACTTGGCCCGTCACCTGGCAGCCTACAGCGCCGGCCATCTGGAAGGACCGCTGGCGGGCTGGTGGCCGCTGGGCTTGCTGGGGGTGATCCTGCTGGCGGCCGGCCTGATCCGTCTGGCGCGGCGCCGCCCGCTGGAGCCGGGCCATGGCCTGCTGCTGAGTTTTCTGGCCATCATACTGGGCGTGGTGCTGGGACTGGGCTGGCTAGTCAACCTGGGCTATCCCTTCTTCCCGGAGCGCGGCGAACGGCTGCTGCTGCTGGGTCTGCCCGTGTTCATCTTGCTGCTGGCCGCTACCTGGGCGGCGCCTGATCCGGTGCTCAGCCCCGGCCAGCGCATTGTCGTGCTGCCGCCGCGCAGCCCGCTGCCGCGGCTTTTCGTGGCCGGGTTGGCCGTGCTGGCGGCCCTCTCCCTGGCCGCCTTCTACACGGTCCCACGCTACGCCGGCGAGGACTACCGGCCGCTGATCGGCCAGGTCACGCAGTGGGGCCGCGCCGAGGACACGGTTTTCGCGGTCTATCCCTGGCAGGTCGGCTATTTCTGGAGCTATGGCCTACCCGATGGACCGCAGCCTGAGCTCTCGCCCGGCGGCGACTGGGGGCCAGAGATCGCGACGGCGCTGGACGCCGCGCTGAGTCGCGGCCGGGTCTGGTTCCCCATGCACCAATCGCTGGGCGCGCTGCTCGAGGACGCGGTCGAGCAACACCTGGCCCAGGACAACTACCAGCTCGCCAACCGCTGGTACAGCCCCAGCACCCGCCTCACCGGCTGGGCTGCGCCGCAGCCTGAACCGGCCAACAGCGCGACTGTCGTGACCTCCGGCGCCTTCGACGGTGGTGTTCAAGTGGACGTCAGTTACGTTCCACAACTGCTGGTTGCTGCAAACGACGTGCTGCCGGCCACCCTGAAGTTCAGTGGGGTCGATGGGAATCATTTGGCCAGCCTGCGCCTGGTCAGCGCCGACGGCCGCATCTGGGCGCAGCAGGATGTGCTCGTCGAGCAGGACGGCGCGCTGCGCATCGGGCTGTTGGCGCCGGCCGGCATGCCGGCCGGCCGCTATGCCCTGCAGCTCAGCCTGGCCCACCCTGAGGATGGCCGTCCCATCAGCTTGCTGACGCCGGCCGGGCAGGACAGCAAGCTGGCGTTGGGCGAGATCGACGTGCAGACGCCCACCACCCCGCCGCCGCTCAGCGCGCTGCCCATGGAGCACAGCCAGGAGGCAGCTTTGGGCGACGCCGCGCGGCTGCTAGGCTACAGCGCCACGCCCGGCCCGCTGCTGCCCGGCAACGACCTGACGGTCAACCTCTTCTGGCAGGCGCTGGCAGGCGCGGCCGACGCCGACCTGTCGACCTTCGTGCAATTGCTGGATCGGCAAGGCCAGGTCGCGGCGGCCTGGGAAGGCCCGCCGGTGCCATGGCGCCCAACCACGGATTGGCAGCCCGGCGAACTGCTGCGCAGCCAGCACACCCTGCGCCTGCCTGCAACGTTGGCCGCCGGGCGCTACAGCCTGGTGGCAGGGCTGTTCGATCTGGCCACCGGTGAACGGCTGCCCGCCTCCTGGCAGGCCGGTCCCTTGGGCATCTTCACAAGCAACGCGGAGCAGGCCGCACTAGGCCAGGTCCGCATTGAAACCCACGAGCTGACAACCACTGCACCCGAGCCGCGCGTCGCCACCGACGCCAGCCTGGAGCGGCTGGGCAAGCTGGTGGGCTATGACCTGGCCAGCAATCAGGTGGCGCCCGGCGAGGCGCTGGATCTGACGCTGTACTGGCAGCCGGGCGAGACCACGGGCGAACGGCTCACTGTGTTCGTACACCTGGTGGACGAGCAAGGGGTGATCGTCGGCCAGTCGGACCAGGAGCCGGCCGGCGGCAGCCGTCCCACCTCCAGTTGGCTGCCCAACGAGTACATCAGCGACCGGCACAGCGTGCGCGTGCAGAGCGATGCGCTCCTGGGGCCTGCCACCCTGCTGGTCGGCCTCTACGACCCGACAACCGGCCAGCGCGTGTCGTGGATCGACGCCGAGGGGCAAGTTAGCGGCGACGCCCTGCCGCTGCCAACCACGGTGCGGATCACGACGGTGCGCTGAAACCTGGGGGGCGGCAGGCTCGTAAAGTGGGGTAGAAGTAAGGCGGGCTCGGTCGGAGACCGGCCCGAGCAAGTGACCGCCCGAGCATGACGAAACCGGCCCGAGCAAGAATAAACATCAGCGATTGCCAATTGGTTTGGCAGCACAGACAAAGAGGTACTTACCCATGAACGAAGAAAACACCACCCACCCGATAGACGAGGCCGCCCAGGCGGCTGAAAGCGCGGCCAAGACGGCGGCTGAAGGCGGCGAAAGCGCCACCAACCAGATCATGAATGAATTGGGCCAGCTCGGCCACAAGATCACGGCCGCCATCCAGACCATTTGGGAGAGCGACGAACGCCACAAGGCCGAGGAAGAGGTTCGCAAGGCGCTCAAGATGGCCGGCGACAGCATCGACCGCGTGGCCGAGGACGTGCGCAAGAGCGACGTGACCAAGGATGTGCAAAGCCAGGCCACGCGTGCGGCTGACGCGGTGCAGAAGAGCGAGGTAACCAAGCAAGTGCGCGAGGGCTTCTTGACGGGCCTGCGCCGCTTCAACGAGGAACTAGGCGGGTTCTTGGACAAGAGCAAGGCCGAGCAGGCCGCCAAGGCGTCCGGCCAGACTGCGGCTGACGCGGGCAAGGCTGCGGCCGACGCCGGCCAAGCCGCGGCTGCGGCGGCCTCTGCGGTCGTCGAGGAAGCTGCGGACAAGGTCAAAGACGCTTAACGACTTGACGCCGGAGACGCAAACACGGGAGCAGGATGTAGACCTGCTCCCGTGTTTTTTTGTCTGCCGGAAAGCGACATTGCTGATGCGAAGTCCACGCCCGTTATCTATAAATGGCCGATGGTAGGATCATCCCTCCGGGAGGCTGCACACTACCATCGAGCGCCGTAATCGTACAAACCCGCGCCGGTCTCGACACTTGCGCCGCACGCACGTGCAGGTGTGCGTTGACCGGTGTCCACTCCGCTGCGCTGCGGGAGGCTGCGCGCTAGCGGTAGATAGTCATCTGCCCGCCAGCGTCGTAGCGCGTGCCGCCATAGGCGAAGTAGCGCAACTCCGTCTGGCGCACACCGCTACTGTTGGTGACCGTTGAGCAGCATGGGTGGTGGTTGTATGGCATGAAGATGTTCGCCCTGGTGCGCACACGTCGCCAAGACGCATGCGCACCAGTCGATGTCCACAGACAATTCGTAATGTTGCGTCATTCCCAACAATCAGTGACCATGGATTTTTTCCATCGATCGGAACTGTTCACACCTATGATCCCAATTCAGCATCAATGAACCGGTCATTGGCATCATACCGTAAGATCCAGACAGCCCATATTTTAAGGCCAAGTGGGAATTCAGCCAATGTCCAGTACGCGCTCTCCACGCTTCCACCATTCTTCAGATGGTCTGGTCCCAGGTAAGTAAATCCTCCAATGTCGTCCAATAGCCGATGAATGTCGGCTCGACTTGAGCCTTTCTGGTTCTCCAAGAGGTCCGTGACGTGCGTTATCAAAGCTGCCTGAGTCGGTTGCGTCCCCAACTCGTCAGCCAAGGAACGCAACATGACAGCATCAATGATACGCGGTGTTGCCAGCAAGGCCAAACAGGCCACGAGGCTCAAGGCCACAGCCAGTGTCATCAGAGCAACAATCAAGCCGAGCCATTGCTGAGTCTCAGATTTGGTGCGCAGTGTGTTCATGGTATCCCTCTAACGCATGAGATGTTCGCGAATCCAGCCACTAACCCCATTGATTGACAGAGAACCTGATCTGAGTTGTTGTCCTAAATCAACCCCCATAGCCCCCAATGCAAAGTCCTGTATCGAACGTCCACCAGGGCGAGTCGGGTCAATCTCATGGAAGATATTGCCCGCTTGCGCTGCCGCTGATCCGTTCCAGAAGCTCACAGTCACGTAGAACCAGAAATGATACGGTTGGTTGGTTGATCCATCGCGGAATATGCGCCTCAAATCAGTATCTGGAAACCCACCCTGTTTCACGAAGTATGGATTTGAGTCCTCGGCTTTCGTTGCAAAGTCCTTTAGAACATCAAATCCTGCCATTCCCGTGAACACATGGGATACGTCATCCACGAACTGTGGCATCGAGAAGGGATTGATCGCAGCCCCGAACGACTTGTAAAACGCTGCTGCATACGCGGTCACACGCGCCAGCGCCTCTCCAGCCGTCGTGCCGTTGTCCTTCAAATCCCGGGCGAAGTTACTGATCTTCGTACGACGGACATGGTCATCCCTGAGCAAGGCATCGGCGTTCTCGATGACGAAGTTGCCGCTGTAGATGTACCGTCCATCGATGTTCTCGTAGCCGTGCTCCTTGTACCAGCGGTCTTTCCAGGTCCACTCATTCTCCCAGCACGCGCGGTCATCAGCGGCGCAGGCAGCATGGCCGCTGGGATCACTGTACTTGAGCGGATTACCCAGCACATACATGTACCTGTTCAGCGCCTGGGAGTCGCCCGGGTTGGGCACGATGCTGTCGGCCGCCAGGAAACGGCCTATGAGCGGATCATACCACCGTGCCCCGTAATCATACAAACCGGTGCCGGTCTCGACGCGTTGGCCGGTGTAGCGATACAGCGTCATCTGGCTGCCGGCGTCATAGCGCGCGCCGCCATAGGCATGGTAGCGCAGCTCCGTCAGTCGCGCGCCGCTGCTGTTGGTGGTGATCGCGGTGGACGTTAGATGGTTGTTGAGCAGGTAGTAGGTCTGGCCGCCGGTGCGCACTACTATTCGCCTTGCGAATTCCCCGCTAGATCTCTATCTGCTGTCCCATTTGTTCGTGATCCCCCGCCTCCCTGTGGTACAATAGGCCCCGGAGGCATCCATGGCCGCAGACAGCTTCACCGTCATCGTTACCCACGAACACACCGACTTCGACGCGCTGGCTTCGATGCTGGGCGCGCATAAGCTGTTCCCCGAGGCTGTCCCCGTGCTTCCCCGCACCCTCAACCGCAACCTGCGCGAGTTCCTGGCCCTGTACCGTTCCGGCCTGCCCTTTCGCCAGCAAGAGGAGCTGCCCCGCCGCCAGGTGGAGCGCGTGATCGTGGTCGATACCCAGAGCTTCACCACGGTGCGCGGCATGAGGCCCGACACGCCCGGCCTGATCATCGACCACCATGACCTGCCCGCCACGCCAGAGCCGGGCTGGAGCCACTGGGGCGGCGAAGTGGGCGCGACGGCCACGCTGCTGGTGGAGAAGATGGCCGAACGCGGCCTGTCGCTGACCCCGCTGGAGGCGACCCTGCTGCTGCTGGGCATCTACGAGGACACGGGATCGCTGGTCTACGCCACCACGACACCGCGCGACCTGCGCGCGGCCGGCTGGCTGCTGGAGCAAGGCGCCAACCTGCAGGTGCTGCGCCGTTTCCTGCACCATCCGCTCAGCCCTGCCCAGACGGACCTGTACAACAAACTGGCCGAGAACATCCAGGTCCACGACATCGCCGGCCAATCGGTGGTGATCGCCACGGCCTACGCGCCCGACTACAGCGACGAGATCAGCACCCTGGCCCACAGCCTGCGCGACGTCTACGAGCCAGCCGGGCTCTTCCTGCTGGTGGACCTGGAAGATCGCATCCAGATGGTGGCGCGCAGCACCAGCGACGCGGTCGATGTGGGACGCATCGCCAAAGAACTGGGCGGCGGCGGCCACGCGCGCGCTGCCGCTGCTCTGATCCGCAACCGCAGCGTGGACCAGGTGCAGACCCACCTGCTGGACCTGCTGCACGAGACAGTCAAGCCCAGCGTCACCGTGGCGCAGATCATGACCCACGGCAACCCGGTGACTGTCCCGTCGGGCACGACCATCCAGGAGATGGCGCAGATCATCCAGCGCTACGGCTTCGAGGGCTATCCGGTGGTGGAGACGAAAGACGGCAAGCGAGACGGCCAGCGCGCCAGCCAGGCCAGCCAGTTGCGCGGCATCATCAGCCGCCGCCAGGTGGACCGGGCCACCTACCACGGGCTGGCCAGCCATCCTATCGAGCGCTACATGCGCACGGGCCGCACCACCGTCACCCCAGAGACCGGCATCGCCGACCTGCAGCGCCTGATGATCGAATCGGGCTGGGGGCAGATCCCGGTGGTCGATCCAGCCAGCGACCAGATCATCGGCATCGTCACGCGCACAGACCTGATCAAGCTGTGGGGCAGCCCGGCCGCGCACCTGCGCCGCGAGGACATCGCCCTGCGCATGGAGTCCAGCCTGCCGGCGCCGCTGCTGGCCACGCTGCGCACGGCCGGCGAGGCGGCTGAGGCGCTGGGCTATCCCCTCTACGCAGTCGGCGGCTTCGTGCGTGACCTGCTGCTGGGCCGCCCTAACTTCGATGTGGACCTGGTGGTCGAGGGCAAAGCCATCGAACTGGCCCGCCGTCTGGCCAAGGCCCATGGCGGCCGTGTGCGCGACCACAAGCGCTTCGGCACCGCCAAGTGGATCCTGCCCAACGTCGAGGCCAACTCCACCGCCGACCTGCACGCGGCCCGGCCCGGCGACCTGCCCGCCGCGTTGGACTTTGTCAGCGCGCGCACCGAGTTCTACGCCGAGCCAACCGTGCTGCCTACGGTGGAGCGCGGCTCGATTAAGCTCGATCTGCACCGCCGCGACTTCAGCATCAACACTCTGGCCATCAACCTGACCCCCGGCCGCTGGGGCGAGCTGCTGGACTTCTACGGCGGCGAGCGCGACCTGCAAGAGGGG
>JBFYTD010000481.1:0-2998 GCA_041300885.1 Anaerolineae bacterium
TATGCCGTGCCGATCTTGGGCAAAGTGGGGACCCCCCTGCTGTTCGACATCGGTGTCTATCTGGTGGTGATCGGAGTGACGCTGACCATCATCTTTGCGCTAGCGGAGGAATGACGTGGAAACGTTCCTGGCGTTTGTCATCGGCGGCCTGTACGCAGCCGGCCTTTACCTGATGCTGCGGCGCAGTATCGTCAAACTGATCATTGGACTGGCCCTATTGGGGCAGGCCGCCAACCTGCTCATCTTCACCGTGGGGCGTCTGACGCGCGGCCAGCCAGCTTTGATTCCCCTTGGCGCGACACGGCCAGACGGCCCGTTTGCCGACCCGCTTCCCCAGGCGCTGATCTTGACGGCCATCGTTATCGGCTTTGGCGTCCAGGCGTTCGCTGTGGTGCTCATCAAGCGCGCGTATCAAACGGTCAAGACCTATGATCTGGATGACATGAGAAGCACGGACACGAACTGATGAATCTGATCCTGGTGCTCCCCCTCATCATTCCATTGCTGACAGCCATCATCCTGCTGCTTGCTCGGCAATGGCGCCATGTCCAACGTTGGGTCAGCGTGCTCGGTGCGCTCGCTCTCTTTGGGGTGGCGCTTGCTCTCCTGGCGCTCGTCTGGCGCAACGGCATCTTGGTCGCGCAGATCGGCAATTGGCCGGCGCCATACGGGATCACGTTGGTGGCCGATCTCTTCAGTGCGATCATGATCTTGCTTGCAGGGCTGATGGGGCTGGCCGTGGCGGTCTACTCGTTGGCCAGCATGGACCCGCAACGGGAGCGCTACGGGTATTATCCGCTGCTCCATATCCTGTTGATGGGCGTGTGCGGCGCGTTTCTCACCGGCGATATGTTCAATCTCTACGTGTGGTTCGAGGTGATGCTGGTCTCATCGTTTGTGTTGATGGCGTTAGGCGGTGAGCGTGCGCAGCTTGAGGGCACGGTGAAATACGTCACCCTTAACCTGATCTCATCGGCGCTCTTCCTGGCCGCGGTGGGTTCCCTCTACGGTGTGGCCGGCACCTTGAACATGGCTGACCTGGCGCTGCAATTGAGCCAGGTCACGCAGACGGGGCTTGTGACCGCCCTGAGTATGCTGTTTCTGGTTGCCTTCGGCATTAAGGCTGCGATGTTCCCGCTGTTCTTCTGGCTGCCCGCATCCTATCATACGCCGCCCGTGGCGGTGTCGGCGATTTTCGCCGGCCTGCTCACGAAGGTTGGGGTGTATGCGTTGATCCGCGTCTTTACCCTGATCTTCGTCCAGGATGTCGCCTTCACCCACACGGTGCTGCTGATCCTCGCCGGCCTGACGATGGTTACCGGCGTGCTGGGCGCAGTGGCGCAGAATAGCTTCCGGCGTATCCTGTCGTTCCACATCGTCAGCCAGATCGGCTACATGGTGATGGGTCTCGGCCTCTTCACGCCGCTGGCGCTAACCGGTTCCATCTTCTACATCATGCACCACATCATTGTCAAGACCAATCTGTTCCTGATCAGCGGCGTGACACACCGCCTGGGCGGCAGCGATCAGTTGAAGAAGCTCGGCGGGTTCTATGCAGCCTACCCTGGTCTTGCCGTGTTGTTCCTCATCCCGGCCTTCTCGCTGGCTGGCATCCCGCCTCTCTCCGGATTCTGGGCGAAGCTGATTTTGATCCAGGCGGGGCTCGGTCTGCAGCAGTATGTCATCGTGGCCGTTGCGCTGGGCGTGAGCCTGCTCACCCTGTTCTCCATGACCAAGATCTGGGCTGAGGTCTTCTGGAAACCAACGCCTGAGGGCCTCGAGATCGATGACGCAACCCTCGGCCCGGGGCGGCTTGCGCTGCTGCTGCCCATTGTGGCGCTGGCAGCGCTGACCTTAGTCATCGGGCTGACGGTTGAGCCCCTCTACATGCTGTCAACGCGCGCTGCCGAACAACTGCTGAACCCGGCCGCATACATCCAGGCTGTGCTGGGAGGCACGCAGTAACCATGTTGCTCTTGAATGTCTTGCTGGCGCTGGCCTGGGTTGCCCTGACGGGACAATTCACGCCGATCAACCTGGCTTTCGGCTTCGTGCTCGGCTATGTGATGTTGTGGATCGCGCAGCGCGCAGGAAAACCGCAGGGCTATTTCACGAAAGTGCGCCAGATACTGAGCTTTGGCGCCTTCTTCCTCTGGGAAATGGTCAAGGCGAACTTCCAGGTTACCTTCTACGTCCTTGGGCCCCACCACAAGATGCGGCCGGGAGTGATCGCGGTGCCGCTCGAGGTGCGTACTGACACCGAAATCACGCTGTTAGCCAACCTGATCACGCTGACCCCAGGCACGCTGAGCCTGGACGTATCGGTCGACCGCCGCGTGATGTACATTCATTCCATGACACTGGGTGACGAGACGGACAAGTTCCGACGCCAGATCAAGGAAGGTTTCGAGCGGCGTGTGCTGGAGGTGCTGCGATGACCGTGCAGGGCCTGGTGATGTTCGTGGCCCTTCCCCTGTTGAGCATCGCTGTTTTCTTGGCCTTCCTGCGCCTGGTGCGCGGGCCGACGCTGCCCGATCGCGTCGTGGCGCTGGATCTGATCGCCACCCTGATGATCGGCATTATTGCGGTGTACGCCATTGCAACGGATGAACCTGTGCTGTTGGACCTGGCTATCGTGCTGGCACTGATCTCATTCTTGGGCACGGTCGCGTTCGCACACTACATCGAGAAAAGAGGTTGACCATGCTGGAAGTGGTGACAGCGCTCTTGATTTTGCTGGGCGCGCTTCTGATGTTTGTAGCGGGGCTGGGCATCACGCGGATGCCCGATCTCTTCCTGCGCATGTCGGCCACCACCAAGGTTGCCACCTTGGGATTGGGCACCATCATGCTTGCAGTCATCATCTATTTCGATGACCTGGTGGCAACCTCTCACGCAGTCGCCACCATCCTCTTCGTGTTTTTGAGCGCACCCGTGGCGGCCCATATCATTGGCCGCGCCGCCTATTTCAACAAGGTGCCGTTGTGGGAGGGCACGG
>JBFYTD010000482.1:0-2998 GCA_041300885.1 Anaerolineae bacterium
AGAGCAGCTGGATGCCGCCATGGAGGAACTGGGCATCGAGGGCCAGGAGCCAACCGATCAGGAGATCGCCATGCTCGAGGCCGAAGAGGACAAGGCCGCCGGCCAGCCGGCAGCGGATTCAGCCCCGGCTCAGCAGGCCCCGGCGTCGCAGGAAGACCTGATCTCGCAGCTCGAACGCCTGGGCGCGCTCAAGGCCCAGGGGCTGCTCACCGAAGAGGAGTTCGCAGCCCAGAAGGCCAAGCTGCTGGGGAGCTGACGATCAGCAGCCGCCGGGCACTTCAAGCATTTTTTTCAAGTGCCCGGCGCCTAAGCCAGAACCAGAGGTTGAAACCATCTGGCTGAAAGTACGAAGCGGCCTTACCTATCCGGCTCTGCAGGGCAGCCGCTGGATTCCAGGCCCTGTGGGGCCTCACCTGCACCTCGCCTGCGGCTCGGCGCAGGCGCAGGTGTTGTGCTGTCAGCCGGTGGGTTTCCAACCACCGCACTTTTCAAACAGCTTCTAAGGCTGCAAGAGGCTAGACATGACACTCGAAACGCTCTTTTCTGCCACCGCAGGGTTATCCGGATTGTTGTTTATCGTCAGCAGCATGCTGGCCATGGGCATGAGCCTGACGATGGCGCAAATCCTGCAGCCCCTGCGCAACGTTCGCCTGGTGCTCCTCGCCCTGTTGGCGAACTTCGTCCTGACGCCGCTGCTGGCTTACGTCATCATCCGGGTGATACCGCTGGAACAGTCGCTGCAGATCGGCCTGGTCGTGCTGGCCACGGCCGCAGGCGCGCCCTTCCTGCCCAAGCTGGTGCAAGGCGCCAAAGGCAACATCGCCTTCGGCGTGGGGCTGATGACCCTGTTGATGGTTGTGACCATCGTCTACATGCCCCTGGTTCTGCCCCTGATGCTGCCGGGCGTCGAGATCAATCCCTGGGATATCGCCAAGTCGTTGATCGTGCTGATGTTGATCCCGCTGGCCATCGGCCTGCTGTTCAAGTCCCACTCGCCCGACTCCGCCGCGCACTGGGCAGCGACGCTGAACAAGATCTCCGGGCTGGCCATCCTGATCCTCCTGGTCGTCGGCTTGGGGCTGAATGTCTCCAACATCATCGACCTCCTCGGATCGCTGGGCCTGCTGGCGCTGCTGCTCTTCATCGTCGGCTCACTGCTGATCGGCCTGCTGCTGGGCGGCCGCGACCCGGCCGTGCGCAGCGTGATGGGGCTGGGCACCGCACAGCGCAACGTGGCGGCCGCGATTCTGGTCAGCGTGCAGAACTTCTCCGACACCAATACGGTGTCTTTCGTGCTGGTGGCCGCCGTCCTGTTGCTGCTGGTCCTGCTGCCAACGGCCAAACGCATGGGCGCGCGCAACAACGCGCCCGCCGTCCAGGCGAGCTGAGCCTGCGCGTAACTACTCAGACGCCCGACGCCTATAGCTGAGAATGCTACGATGACAACAGATACCCGAACTGCTGAAAGCGTAACTGGCATCAAGCGCTTCATCCCGATCCTGTCATGGCTGCCGCGCTATGACCGCTCGTGGCTGACCGTTGACATCATTGCCGGCTTGACGCTGTGGGGGCTGGTGGTGCCGGAAGCCATGGCCTATGCGGGCATCGCCGGCCTGCCGCCGCAGGCGGGCCTCTACACGCTGCTGGCCGCTCTGCTCGTTTACGCGTTGCTGGGCACGGCGCGCCATCTGGTGGTGCAAGCCACCTCGGCCACCGCCGCGCTGCTCGCCTCGGCGGTGGCGGCGGCGCTGGTGGCTACGGCCGCGGCCAACGCCTCCGATCCGGCAACCTATCAGGCCTATGCGTCGGCCTTCGTCCTGGTCACCGGGTTGGTCTTTCTGGTCGCGGGCCTGGCCAAGCTGGGCTTCATCACCCAGTTCCTCTCCAAGCCGGTGATGGACGGCTTCGTGATGGGCCTTGCGATCTTTGTGGCGGTGGGACAGCTCAACAAGCTCTTCGGCGTGGAAAAACCGGAGGGCAACACCGTGGAGAAGCTGCTGGGGATCATCCAGGAGCTGCCGCAGGCCAACTGGGTCGCTTTTGCCGTGGGCGCTGGCGCGCTGGCGCTGCTCTTCCTGCTGCCGCGCCTCAGCAAGAAGCTCCCGGCCGGCCTGGTGGTGCTGTTCGGCGCCATCGGACTGAGCGCGGTGCTCGATCTCAACGGCAACTACGGCGTGGAGATCGTGGGCACGCTGCCGCAAGGGCTGCCCACGCTGACCTTCCCGCAGGTCCCGATCACGACCTATCTGGCCATGATACTGCCGGCCATGGGCGTGTTGCTGGTAGCCTATAGTGAAGCGTTAGGCGTGGCCCACGAGTTTGCCGAGAAGCACGGCTACGAGGTCGACGCGAATCAGGAGTTGAACGCCCACGCGGCCGCCAACCTGGTGAGTGCGTTGTTTGGCGGCATGCTGGCTGCCGGCAGCATGTCGGCCTCGGCCGTCAAGGAAGGCGCCGGGGCCCGCTCGCAGGTGACGAATCTGGTTACCTGGGTGGTGACCTTCGTCACCGTGCTCTTCCTTACGCCCCTGTTTACGACGCTGCCTGAGGCCGTGCTGGCCGCGTTGATCATCCATGCGGTCTGGCACATCATCGGCTCGCGCAAGCTGCAGAAGCTGCGCCTGGCGTCGCCGGTCGAGTTCTGGTTTGGCGTGCTGGCGCTGGCCGGCGTGCTGTTCATCGACGTGCTGCAAGGCATGATCATCGGGGTGGTCGCTTCGTTGGTCTTCGTGATCTACAAGACGAGCCGCCCGCACGTCTCATCGCTGGGCCGCGTGCCCGGCGTGCCCGGCGCTTACTCGGACCTGGGCCGGCATCCCGAGAATACACCGGTGCCGGGGGTGTTGATCGTGCGCGTCGATGGGCAGTTGTACTACGCCAACGCACTCACCGTCCGGGACCGTGTGAAAGCCATGATCGCCGAACTGGCGGCGCCGCCTCGCGCAGTGATCCTCGATTCCGCCGCCTGGGACGAGATCGACGTGACCAGCACGGACGT
>JBFYTD010000056.1:0-8503 GCA_041300885.1 Anaerolineae bacterium
AACACGAAGACCGGCACGACCTGCTCGGCCGCGGCCAGCGCGGCCGCCAGGGCCTGGTTGTCGCTCAGCCGCAGGTCGCGGCGAATCCACCACAAAGCAATTGACATGAGAGATCCACGCAACAAGATAAAGATAGGGTGCAATGCACGGCTCAACGCGTTGCACCTTCCAGCCTAACACAGCCTGCGTCTCACAGCAGTGAGCCGCCTTCCTGGCAGCTAGCGTCCGAAGGCCTTGCGAACTTCAGGCCGAAGCAGGTAGATCAGGATACCCGCAGGGATGATGAGGCCGAACAATCCGCAGCATAAGGTCCACAGTCCGCCGTTGAACATGCCCAGCACGCCGCTGATAACGTTTAGGCCCACAGCGACGATGGCCAGCAGCCAGGCCCAGGGCCGGAGCTTCCACAAGCCAAAGGCCACGACCAACTCTACGACGGCGGTGACGATGCCCAGCGTGCCGCTGACTACGTTATTGACGCCGCTGGCCGCCAAGTTCTGCGCGCCGAACAGCGTGCCAAAGGTGGCGGTTACACCGCCAAAGCCGAAGACAAACAGGCTCCACAGGAGCGACAGGATGGCCAGCGCAATGTAGATGAGCGCGAGCAGAGTGATGCCAGTGGGACGTTGTTGCATAGGTCCTCCTCGATGGATTGGAAGATGGTTTCAGCGCCTGCGCGACCACAAGGCCGGCAGGCTGTAGCGATCCAGCCAGCGGCCGAGCCGGATGCCCATGCCCAGGAAGCCGGCCAGTTCTTCCTGCGTCGGGTCGATGGCGGCATCCTTGAACTGGAAGTACTGCTTCAGGTCGGGCGCCATGGCAATCCAGTAGATCAGGTTGACGAAGGCCATGTAGGCGACGTAGGGCCATTCGTGAAAGCGCAGCCACATCCAGGGGATCAGCAGCACCAGGCCGGCCCAGCGCAGAACCAGGATGTTGCCGGCCAGAGCGCCAAGCACGAAGCCTACCAGGTTGGCGATTACCAGGCCCACCACATCGATGACGATCAGGCCGCCCAGGATAGGCGACTCGCCGCGGCCGCCCTTGAACCTGAAGAACAGCGGCCAGTCGTGACCAACCACGCCCATGGCCGCCACCAGCAGGAAATAGGGTGTCTCAGGCAGCCAGAGCTTGAAGGCCAGGGTGGGCAGTGCGACCTTGAGCATGTCGAGGATGGCCGTCAGGCAGCCGTAGCGCGTGCCCACGTGCACGCGCACAGCCGTCGCGCTGACCGAGTCGCTTTCAAAGACCACGTCACTGTGCGGCACGGGCTCGCGGATGACCGAGATGTCGGCGCCGGGGGCAACAAGCCGGGTGATGATGCGCGCCCAGGAGATCGATCCAAACAGGTAGCCCGTGGCCGCAGCCAGGAGCGCAATGCTAATGTCCATGGGGTAGGCCTCCTGTCAGTTGGGCCAGCCGGCCATCTGGTCGTCGATGCGCTCCTTGATGGCCTGGATCACCAGCGGGTCGTCGTTCCACGCGCCCAGGTTGACCATGGGGAAGCCGGCCGGCACCCTGGCCTTCTCGATCAGCTCCGGCACGTCGATCTGGCTGTGCAGCGCGTCGGCGCTGATAGCCGCGGAGAAGTATAGCAGCCTCTTGACGCCGTTGTTGGCAAACTCCTCAACCTTGGCGGCCGGCTTGGGCTCCTTGAACTCCATCCAGGCCAGGGCTACGTTCTCGGGCTTGAAGCCATCGGCCACCAGGTTGCGCAGGACCGCGTGACGGAAAGCCAACTCTTGCTCCGTCTCGGTGGCCCACTCGACATCCCACTCGTCGGGCTGGCCGTGGCCAACCAACAGAACGCCGACCTGCGACTTGTCGATTCCGTCCACGCAGGCGTTGGCCCGCTGAACGAACATGCGCTTCAGCGTGTCCGAATCCCACAGCGGCCCGGTGTAGCGCACGTCGACTCCGTAGTCCTCCAGCCGCAGCGCTTTGATCAACTCCTCGCCTTCCGCCGTGTGGTTGGATAGGGTTAGGAACACCTCGGCCACGGCGATGCGGCTGGCGCCGTCGTTGAGCGCCTGGATAGCCGCTGCGTCGGGGCGGGGATTGTCGTCCAGAAAGGAGAGGTAGAAGCGGGTGCTGTTGTCCCCCTGGGCACGGTATGCCTCGGCCAGCTTGTGGATCATGCGCACGTGGGTCTGGCGATGGTTGCTGCGCCCCACGGCCAGGTACTTCTTGCGCAACTGATAGGCAAACAAAGGCCGCACCAGCAGCGGCACGAAGGGGATCTTCTGCTCGTCGAACTCGCGAAACTGGTTGATCCAGCCGATGGGGTCGTAGGTCTCAGGCTCGCCGTGGGTGAAATAGATCACAGCCGTATGGTCCAAGCCCGGTTCGTCCTTGGCGCGGGTGATCGCAGGCACAGGGCGGTCGTCCTCGCGTGCCAGAAAGCGCCTGGTCATGAGGGTGTAGCCGGCCAGCGCGGCCGCCAGCGCGGCTGCTGCGGATGCCAGGCGCTGCCAGCCGTCGAAGCCCCAGGCGATTCCGGCCAGGATGCCGGCCAGCAGCATAGTGGCCACGAAGAGATAGCGGCTCATCCTGAGTGGGTGGACAGTCAGGTACTCTTCCAGGGCAGCACCGAAACCGAAGGCGGCGATAACCAACACGACCCAAGAGAAGAATTCCATAGCTCGTTGCTCCTTTCGACGCCATGTCAGGCGTGCTTCACCAGTTACTGCGACACCACAATACTTCCGCTATAGCCGTCCACTGTCACGATCGTGCCGTCGCGCAGGCGGCAGGCGCCTGGCACCGAGACGACTGCGGGAATGGCGTACTCGCGGGCAATGATCGAACTGTGGGAGAGGATGCCGCCTGACTCGGCGATTACTGCGCCGGCCTTGGCGAAGAGCGGCGTCCACCCCACATCGGAGAAGGGAATGACCAACACGTCGCCGGGTTGTAGCTTATCGAACTCCGACAGGCTGCGGATGACCCGGGCCGGGCCCTGGTAGTAGCCGCGCGAGGTAGGCGTGCCGGCCAGCGCACTGTCGCTGGCCGGGGCCACGGGCGGGGGTCGGTCGCCGTAGATGGTGGCGGGCAGCGCCACGTCCCGGCAGGCGTCCATCTCCTGGCGCCGCACGGTGACCAAGGTTGCGCAGTCCCTCTGGCCGCCTGCAACGATCTCCCTGACCTCGTCACGGTAGAGGTAGAAGATGTCGTCGCGTGCAGCGATGACCCCGCGACGGGCGAGGTGTGCGCCCAGGACCAGGAAGTAGTCGCGGAACAGGCCGTAGCCAAGGGTGTACAGCGAGCTGACCTGGTCGCGATAGAGGCGGAAGTTGCGGGCCCGGCGGTAGAGCAGGTTGAGCAGCGGGCGGTGCAGCGCCGGCAGGTCGAGCGAATCGAAGGCCAGCTTGCGCCCGGTCGGGATGCCGTCGACACCTGACTGCGATCCGGCCAGGCCGTTGCCAACGGCCGCGCTCTCCTCGCTGGCGATCATGCGCAACAGCAACTCCGGATTCTCCCGCCACGGCACGGACGAGAAATCGTTGCCGCTGTCGCTGAAGTGGCCGAAACGCTCGACAAAATCCGCCAACGCACGGCGGAACGCCTGGGCGGTCGGGCCAGGCTCGTTTGCGGCCCCGCCGGCCAGGGGAGGAGCCATCGGTTGGCCGGAACGATGGTTGTCCGGCGCAAAAGTCTCTGCCAAGACCAGCGCCTCGACTTCAGCCGCGCTTAGCAGGCGATACTTCTGCCGAAGCTGTTTCAGGTCCAGGGTAGGATCGATCTTGTGCAACACGTCCCGATCCTGCGCCATATCGATCTGCGCGGCGTCGATGCCGGACCTGGCCAGTTGCGCCGCCAACAGCCGGTTATACAGCCCCATCAGCAGCGGGGTGACGATGTTGAAGTAGGCGGTTTGTTCGGTGAGTTGATACAGCCGGTCGATTTCAGCCAGCAGCTCCTGCTCGCTCAGCTGGTCCAGGCTGTCTCTCCGCAGCGCCCGGTAGCGCTGTTGAGCCTGGGGGAGGTAAGCCTCGACCTGGCGGGCGAAGCGCCATTTATCGGCCGCGAAGCGCAGCATCCTGGGGGTATGCCGGTACGTCCTGGCCGTCGGCTTGAACGTAGGC
Organism: Anaerolineae bacterium; assembly: GCA_041300885.1. Classification (GTDB taxonomy): domain Bacteria; phylum Chloroflexota; class Anaerolineae; order JAAEKA01; family JAAEKA01; genus JAAEKA01. Next base: position 4,086 of record JBFYTD010000056.1, read on the forward strand.
CTTTGGTCGCCGCCGGCATCGATGCCCATCAGCAACTCCAGGCTGTCGCGCGGCATCCCCAGCATCTCGAAGATCTGGCCGATGACGCCCATGTTGAAGTAGGCCCGATAGTGGAAAGCGCGGGCCAGGCGCGTGGGGTCGATGTCGTTGGGACCGATCAACTCGGTGAAGAGACGCACCCAGGCGCCGTTGACCAGCGGCACGTTGACCGACCACACCAGGGGTTTGATCTGCCCCGGCAGCACCTCGCGCGCGATTTTATCGGAGTAGATGTCGATGGACAGCTGCGATGTGATGGCGCGCACCTGCACCCAGTAGACCGTCGCGCCGTCGTAGACCCACTCCAGATCCACTGCTTGGCTCAAGGCCCGGGCGATGCGCCTGGTTTGGGCTGCGACTTCGTCCATCACCGCCTGAGGGAACAGAGACTGCTCAGCCCGCGCAATCCAGTCGCCCCACTTGTTAACCCAACGCTCTGGCGTGACACCCTCCTGCACCAGCGCCTCGCCGCTGCCGGCCACGGCCTCGACGACGACTTCGTCCAGCCCGGTGATGGGATTGCGGCTGAATGCGACGCCGGACACCTGCGGCGCTGCCATCTCCTGGATCACGACAGCCATTCTCGGTCCGCCAACCCGCGCATCTTGCCTGGCCAGGTATGTCGCCGCTGCCGTCCCGCCAGCCGATTGCCAGACCTCCTGGATGGCCTGCCACACACCATCCACCCCGGTTACGTTCAGGACGGTCTTGAACTGGCCCGCGAAGCTGTGACGGGCATCGTCTTCGATGTCGGCCGACGAGCGCACGGCGTAGCGCTGGTCCGGTCGCACGATCGCGCACAGCTCAGAGCGCAGCGCGCCGGCAACGCCAGGATCCCCGCTACGCGCTCGCTCGAAGGCATCCCACGTGCAGACGTAGGTGCGGGGCACAGGCAAGCCCAGGCGCATCAAGATGGCCAGCCCCGCTGCCTTGTTGCCGATGGCAGGGAAAACCTGGTGGCGCCGGCCAGGACGCAACTGCAGTTTACGAAGTGTCGGCCGAGCTTGAACGTCGTCGCTAAGCGGTGTGATGTAACGGCGCGGCACAGGTCAATCCTCCCTTCAGGTTACTTGCGCTGTCCTCGGTTCACCAGCCACAATGCCAGCACTGCCAAGAGCGATCCCTCCACCACCCGCACCTCACCAACGGTGGGCAGCCCCAGCGCCAGCAGCCAACCCACCAACTGCCCCAGGCCAAAGCCCAGCAGCGCTGCCAGCACGTCGATGATCCAGTCAGCCAGCGTCCGCCCGCGCCAGACAAACCACAGCGTGCCCCACAGCAGGGCCAGCAGGGTGGAGAGAATCAGAGAAGGGGCGAGGAAGTCGGGGAATGGGGGCATGGTGGGTTGGTAGATTGGTAGCTTGGGAAATTGGAGAATGGTGAATTGGTGAATGGTTAACGGTCGCCAGCGCAATCTGATTGTGGGTGTGTAAGACTCCGGCGCCTGCCGCCTGCCACCTGCCACCTGCTACATGACCACTCCCCCGTTGACCATCAGCACCTGGCCGGTGAGGAAGTTGGCGGCGGGGGAGGCGAGGTAGAGCACGGCGGCGGCCACGTCGTCGGGCGTGCCCCAGCGTTGCAGCGGCGTCTGTCGGCGCAGGCGCTCGTACAGCTCACGGTTGACAGTCTCGCCCCAGGCGGTCTCGATCCAGCCGGGGGCGATGACGTTGACGCGCACGCTGGGGGCCAGTCCGCGCGCCAGGGCCTTGCTGAAGCCGGTGACGCCAGCTTTAGCAGCGGCGAAGATCTGACCGCTTTCGGTGCCCACGCCGCCGGTCAGCGCCTGGTCCCAGCCGACGTTGATGATCTGGCCGCCGCCCTGGGCCAACATACGTTGTCCCACCAGGTGCGAACAGAGCAGTGTGCCGCGCAGGTCCACGTCCAGCAGGCGCTGCAGGCGCTCGGCGAAGGGCCGGTGCAGAGCACTGCCGGTCAGCACGTCGGCGCCGGCGTTGTTGATCCACAGGTCGACGTAACCGCCCAGCGCGGCCCAGGCGTCGTCCATTAGGCGCTCGATCTGAACAGGGTCGGCCAGGTCGGCCAGGATAACCGGAGCGCGGCGGCCCAGCCTGGCGATTTCGCCGGCCACGGCGGCAGCAGTTTCAGCGTTGCGGCCCTGCACAAGCAAGTCCCAGCCTTCGCGCGCCAAGGACAGCGCGATGGCGCGGCCAATGCCGCTGGTGCTGCCGGTGACGACGGCGGTCATGTCACGCTCCACGTTTCACGCCTCACAATGGCATCGGCCATGCGCGCCACGCGCGCCATGGCCTGCACGTCATGCACGCGCACGATGTCAGCGCCGCGCGCGATGGCGATAGCGACGGCAGCGGCCGTGCCCTCGACGCGCTGGTCGGGCGGTAAGTCCAAGGTATAGCCGATGAAGGACTTGCGGCTGGGGCCGGCCAGGATGGGATAGCCCAAACCGCGCAGCTCGCCCAGCCGGTCCAGCAACTCCAGGTTTTGCGTGACGGTCTTGCCAAAGCCGATGCCCGGATCGAGGATGATGTGTGCGTCGGGAATGCCGGCGCGACGGGCCAGGTCGATGCTGATTTGCAGCTCAGCCGCGATGTCGCCCATGAGATCGCCGTACTCCGTGCCCACGTAGCGGCCGCCAAGGGCCGGGTCGATAATGACGTGCTCGCGCTGGCTACGGTTGTGCATCAGGATGACGGGCGCACCGGCCTGCGCAGCCACCTGGGCAATGGGCGGGTCCAGGCGCAAGCCCCACACGTCGTTGACGATGCTGGCGCCGGCTGCCAGGGCTGCCTCGGCCACGGCTGCTTTGGATGTGTCGATGGAGATGGGCACGCCCACTGTGGCCGCCAGTCCCTCGATCACCGGGAGGACCCGCCGCAGCTCCTCGGCGGCGTCCACCGGCTGCGAGCCGGGCCGCGTGCTTTCGCCGCCTACGTCCAGGATCTGCGCGCCCTCGGCCACGAAGCGGCGGCCCTGCTCGATGGCGGCACGCACCCACCCCTCACCGCCGGTCGAGTAGCGCAGCGTATCGAGACCTTCCCCCGCGCGGCTCACTAGGCCATCGCCCGAAAAGCTGTTGGGCGTGGCGTTGAGGATGCCCATGACGAAGGTCTGGCTGCCCCAGGCGAAGGTATGGTTGCGGATGACGAGGTAGGGCATGGCTGGCTGAACTACGAGTGTGCTTTCGGGTGGCGTACGATGCCAGTCGAGTATAGCCTGCTTGAACCGGTTTGGCAAACAGCAACGGCGTGGTCGGCTCGACGGCCGCGCACAGACCGGCCCGTGCAGGTCTCAATTCGCTGTCTCCTATTCGCTGTGGTATTCCCCGTGCCTCCAATCGTTGTGATACGTTCCCCCAACGCTTGGCGATTCTTGTGACATGCGCTACAATTCTTTAACGTTGTATTAAGGCAGTTTTAACTCCCTATTCTCAGCCATCCAAGAAAGCATCCTATGACACCTACGCGACGATCGATGGCGCTCCTGGCGCTGGCCTTGCTGCTCATGTTGGCGTCAAGCGCTGGATGCGCGCGTCCCTCCGACTCAGTCGATGCTGCATCCGGTGCCAGCCAGCGGGCTATCCAGAACAAGGGTTCCGACACCATGGTCAACCTGGCGCTGGCCTGGGCTGAAGCCTACCGGGAACAGCAGCCTGATGTGGCCATCGCTGTCACCGGCGGCGGCTCCGGCACCGGCATCGCCGCGCTGATCAACGGCACGGTCGACATCGCCAACGCCTCGCGCGAGATGAAGGACGGCGAGATCGAGCAGGCCCGCGCCCAAGGCATCGAGCCGATCGAGCATTTGGTCGCCATCGATGCGCTGGCCATCATCGTCAACCCGGCTAACCCCATAGACCGGCTGACTATCGACCAATTGGCCGACATCTTCACCGGGCGGATCACCAACTGGCAGGAGCTGGGCGGCGACGACGCGCTGATCATCCTGGTCTCTCGCGAGACCAACTCCGGCACCCACGTCTACTTCCTGGACGAGGTGGTGCGCAAAGGGGACAGCAGCATCAAGGACATCTTTGCCCCCCAGACCATGCTGATGCCCTCGTCGGTCGGCATCACCAGCGAGATCCAGCGCAACCCCCACGCCATCGGCTACGATGGGCTGGGCTACGTCACCGAGCACGAAAAGTTGATCGCCGTAGCCCGCGACGCCGATTCTACCTATGTGTTGCCCTCGGTGCAGTCCGGCGCCGACGGCTCCTACCCCATCGCCCGCGGTCTTTACATGTATACGGCCGGCGAGCCGACCGGCAGTATCGCCGACTTCATCACGTGGCTCGTTGGCCCGGCCGGCCAGCAGATCGTCGCCGACCTGGGCTTTGTGCCGCTGACGCAGGAGTAGCATCGTCTATGACCACCGTTCAGACCACCCCGGGCGGCGCG